>JANYBX010000254.1 GCA_025360615.1 Opitutia bacterium | reverse complement strand
GAAACGCCGTGAAACGCGCCAACCGATTCGGGATGAGAATGACGATGCAGGCGAAAACTCCGACGACGACCGCGACCGAAGGCACGATGTAGCGCCAGCGGGCGCCCGCGAGAAACAGCAGCACGAACCCTACCACGACCATCAGCGCCGCCGTGCCCATGTCCGTCTCCTTTAGCACGAGACCGGCGAACGCGCCGATGAGCGCGAGCGGCCAGAGGAAGCCGCGCTTGAACTCGCCGATGCGCGTCTGGTTGAGCGCGAGATAGTGCGCGAGGCAGAAGACGAGCCCGAGCTTGGCGAACTCGGAAACTTGCAGCCGCGCCGCGCCATAGCCGAGCCAGCGGCGCGAGCCGTTGACGCGAATGCCGACGTGCGGCACGAGCACGAGCGCGAGCAGCACGAGGGAAATCCCCGCAATCCACCAGACGTAGCGCCGCGCGTAGTCGAGATTCACGCGGCTGATGACGAAGCAAAGGATGCCCGCGACCACGACGCCGATGAGCTGCTTGTTCAGGTAAAGATAAGGCACCTCGACGCCCTGCTTGGTGCGAAACGCCGCGCTCGCGCTGAACAAAATCGTGAGCCCGAGGATCGTCAGCCCAATCGCGCAGACGACGATAAGCGTCGCGGGATTGACGAACGGGTGGACACGAGGAGGAGCGGAAGGCGCGGGCATCGGGCGCGGGAGCTTTTGTCTTAACGATAACCTGCTGCTCCGACCGATCGCTCGGTCATATAATAGAGAATAACCCCGGCAAGACCACCGAGCAAAATTAGGGTTGCGAGGAAAAGCTCTGCTCCTCGGCCGATCTTTCCGTTAACATCTTTTCTGAAATTTCGAGCCACCCATGTCGGGGCAAGGACGAGAGCGGCCGCCCCAAGAAAAAGGGGGAGCGCGATGACCGACCCGAGGGGAGAAAGAACAACCATTCCACCTTTTTCGCGGGCTCTCTGAACCGGCAAAAAAAATGACAGATATATGTTCGCACTGGAAATCGCTAACAAGATCACGCCGGTGAGCCTGACCTTGGCATTTTGATTCATGGGGTAAGTTTTTCGAACGATCTTAAGGTCAGGAAACGATTAAACTTATGGCTGATTGGAAAAGATCGCTGCGGCACAGATCACGGGTGATACCAAGTCCAACCGGCGCGTTAGGGATAACGCGCCCTACCTTTTCGGAGGCGGGCTTGGGTGATATGACTGCGGCACCCAAGGGTTGTGAACTCACGGTCGCGGGACGCTGGTTATTTCTTCGGCACTGTCGCGGGCGCTTCATCGATTCGAATCACGGGCACGTCGTTCGCGGGAGCGGGTTTCAGGCCGGCATCGAGATCCTGGCCGGGGGGCGGGATGTTGAAGAGTGGTTTGCTTTCGGCGGCGGGTTTGATGGGCGTCGCGGCGGCGCTCCCAGCGGCGGGCGTTTCCTTGCGGGGTGATGACACCGCGCCTCCATTTGCGGAGGGTTTGACGGCGGCGGTGGCCGCGGGCGGAATGATGAGTTCCTGGCCGGGGTGGATTTTTTTCGGGTCGGTGATGTTGTTGAGGACGCCGAGGTCTTTTTGTTTCACGCCGTATTTCTGGGCGATGGCACCGAGCGTCTCGCCGGCTTTCACGGTGTGCTTCATCACTTCGCTGCCGGATTTGGCGATGGCATCGCCCATCGCGGAGCTGGCCGGCGCATTCGCAGTGGTCGCGGCGGGAGCGATCACGCTGGTCTTGCCGGGGATGATGAGCTTCTGGCCTTGGCGGAGCGTGGAGCTGGGCTTGAGGTTGTTGGCGGCGGCGAGTTCGGCGATGGTGAGTTTGTTTTTCTTGGCGACGGTGGTGAGATTTTCACCGGCGAGAACCGTGTAGGGTTTCGCGGGCATGACGTCGGCGACGGGCTGGACTTCGAGCGCGGCGGCGGCGGGTGTGCCGGGGCGGGTCGGGCTGGAGCGCACGCCGGTGGAGTTGAAGGAAACGGTGGCGGCATCGCCGGCGAGCGGCGCAGGCGTGAGCGGCGAGGCGGAGGAGCCTGAACCGGACGACGAGGTCGGCAGGCTAACCGTCGGCGATGATTCGTTTTTGGCGACGGTGTCGGCCGGAGCGGGGGCCGGTTTACCGGTGGAACTGCAGCCGGGATTGGCCAGAAGAATGAGGAAGGCAAAGACGTGGATGCCCACGACAGCGCCGAAGACGCGGAGATTATTCATAGGGAGAAGTGTTGGTTGGTGGAAGGTGCGAAAGCTACTGAAATTTGGAGAGAAATGGAAAAACGGCAGAGGAGAAACGACGGAGGCGGAATTTTTAACTGCTCATCCACGCTAATCGGCGCTAATTCGGAAAATGATCGAGCGATGAATCGAATCGGGGAGTTTTTATTAGCGGGGATGAGCGAAGATCAGTGGTTTCTCTTCTGGTGGTTTGGGATTCGGGTTGGAGTCTAGCGCGGCGGGTTAGGGATAACCCGCCCTACCTTCGGAGGTCGAAGGCTGGAGGGTTTCGTGGACGATGCGTTCGAATTGGTCGCCGCGGTCCTCATAGTTGCGGAACTGGTCGAAGCTCGCGAAACCGGGACTGAGCAGCACGTGCTCGCCGGGCGCGGCGAGTGCGGCGGCACGGGCGACGGCTTCGGAAAGCGAAGCACACAGGGTGTGCGAAGATTGCGCGGTCGTGAGCGCAATGGTGAGCGCGGGGGCGGTTTCGCCGATGAGGAAAATATGGCGCGTGCGCGGGGCCACGCGCTCGGCGAAGGCGGCGATGTCGCCGCCCTTGGCTTTGCCGCCGGCGATGAGGAGCACGGGCGAATCGAAGCTGGCGAGCGCGGCCTCGACGGCGTGGAAATTGGTGGCTTTCGAATCGTTCCAGTAGGTGACGCCGGCGTGCGTGGCGATGCAGGCGAGGCGGTGGCGGCCGAGGCGGAAGGTGCGGGCGGCGGCTTGAAGATCGGCGAGCGGGAAGCCGGCGGCCTGCCACCAGGCGGCGGCGAGGAGAAAGTTTTCCCGCTGGGGATACGTGGCGAAGATGGTGTCGGCGAGCGCGGGGTCGCGGGGCTGGTGCTCCGTCGCGATGGCGGCGCGGGCGGGGAGCGGGAGGCGAAGTTTCTCGGCGAAGCGTTGCACGGAGCTGCCGGCGAAAAACGCGCCAGGGGCGGTGCAGGCGACGAGCGTCCACTTCGCGGCGAAGTAGGTGGCGAGGTCGGCGTGGCGCTCGAGGTGATCCTCGGCGAAGTTGGTCCACAGGGTCGCGTCGGCGCGGAAGTGGCGGAGCGTCTCGGCTTGAAAGGAACTGATTTCGCAGACGGCGATTTTATCCGAGGCGACGAGCGTGCCGCCATCGATGTCGGCGACGAATTGCGAGAGCGGGTAGCCGATGTTGCCGACGGCGCGGGCATCGTGGCCGGTGGCGCGGAGGGCGTGCGTGAGAAATTCGGTGAGCGTGGTCTTGCCGTTGGTGCCGGTGATGGCGACGACCTGGCCGCGCCAGAAGAGCGATGCGAAATCGAGTTCCCCGAGACACTCGAGGCCGGCGGCACGGGCCAGCACGAGCCACGGATGCTCGGGCGCGAAACCGGGTGAGAAGACGACGAGCGCATGCTGCGCGGCGGCGGCGGCGGTGAACGCGAGGGCGGGCGGAGTCTTCGCGTCGTAGATGACGGAGTCGGGCAAGCCAAGCTTGGCGAGAAGGGCGTGGACGCCCTGCCCGCTCACGCCGGCGCCGAAGATGGCGACGGGGCGCGCGAGGAGCGGCCGGAGAAAGTCGGGAGGGGCGGGAGGCATAGGAGCGGAATTTTTGATTTAGGATTTTCGATTCTCGATTGCAGACACAGACGCAGATTTCAGCGCAGTTTCAGAGTGGCGAGGCCGGCGAGGGCGAAGATCAGCGAGAGGACCCAGAAGCGCAGGACGACTTTGGTTTCAGGCCAGCCTTGCTTTTGAAAATGGTGGTGGATCGGGGCCATCAGGAAGTAGCGTTGGCCGGTGCCCGTGGTGCGACGCGTGTATTTGAAGTAGCCCACTTGAATGATGACGGACACCGCCTCCCAGACGAAGACGCCACCGACGATGATGAGCGTGAGCGGCTGCTGCACCATGAAGGCGATCATGCCGATGAGGCCGCCGAGAGCGAGGGAGCCGGTGTCGCCCATGAAGAGTTCGGCGGGGTGCGAGTTATACCAGAGGAACGCGAGGCCGGCGCCGACGAGCGCGCCGCACACCACCGTGAGTTCGCCGGTGCCGGGCACGTAGCTGATGAGCAGATATTCGGAGATGAGGACGTTGCCCGCGGCGTAGGCCATGATGCCGTAAACGAGCGCGACGCTGATCGTGCAGCCGATGGCGAGACCATCGAGACCGTCGGTGAGGTTGATGGCGTTGGAAAAGCCGACGAGCCAGAGATAGATGAAAATGAAAAGCGCGGGCAGGCCGAGCAGGCCGGAGAAGACGAGCACGGGATGCTTGAAGAACGGCACCCAGAGCTCGCGGATTTTTTCGGAGCTGACCGGGTGGTAGAGCAGCGCGGCGAGAGCGACGATGGTGACCAAGGTTTGCCAAAAAATCTTTTCACGGGAGGAAATGCCGTCGCGATTTTTTCGGACGACCTTCAGGTAGTCGTCGCGGTAGCCGACGGCGGTGAGCGCAGCGTAAACGAAGAGCGCGACGACGACCCAGACGTTGGGCGCGGCCCAAAGAAAACAACTCAGGAAAACACTGCCGAAGATGAGCAGGCCGCCCATGGTGGGGGTGTTTTTTTTGTCGAAGCGCGCGGCGAGATCGCCGGTGCGGTCGTCGTCGTAGTGCTGGCCGAATTTTAGCTGGCGAAGCCGACGGATGAGCCAAGGGCCGATGATGAAGCCGATGAGCGCGGCGGTGCCCGTCGCACCGAACGTGCGCACCGTGATGTAACGCAGCACCCGGAGCGGACCGAAATAGGGCGCGTAGTCGGCAAGCAGGCTAAGCATGGACGGGAGCGGGCGCGCGGAGCGGGTCCGCGGCGTCGGCCGTTTCGCCGCTGGTCGGCGGCAGGGATTTTTCGAGCGCGTAGCGACGGCTGCCTTTCACGAAGACGGAGCCTTGGAATTCGGCGAGACGCGCGGCGACGGGCGCGATGGTGGCTTCAACTGCGATCTGCGAATCAGCACTGCCGCCCTCGAGCGCGCCGGCGCGCACCTCGGCGGCGTGTTCGGCGACGACGGTGAGAAAATCCTGCGAGCGCATGGGCACGGAGCGGCCGAGCGCGCGGTGGAGTTCCGGCGAATCGGCGCCGAGTTCCTCCATGCCGCCGAGAATGAAGAGGCGCGGATCGGCGGCGGGCGAGACGGCGCAAAAGGTATCGAGCGCGTCCGCCATCGAGGCGGGGTTGGCGTTGTAGCAGTCGAGATAGAGCAGGCGTCCGTCTTCGCGGCGCCATTCGCCGCGCAGGGGTGCGGGCGCCCAGTCTGCGAGGCGCTCTTGCACGAGCTCGGGAGAGACGCCGAGCCAGAGCGCGGCGCAGATGGCGAGAACGGCATTTTGCGCCATGCCGTCGGTGACGCGGCGCATCGTGAACGTAAGCGGTGGCGGCGCGCCGTAGGCGAGCGCGATGGCGGTAGAGTCGCCGCGCTGCGTGAGCGCGAAATAGATTTTGTCCTTCGCGGGCTCGGCGGGGCGGATCACTTCGGCCGCCTCGATCACCATTTTCCGCACGTCGAGCATACGGAACGCGCTGAACCCGGCGCAGTGCGTGGGGAAAATCGCGACACCCGCGGGGCGCACGGCAGCGGACAGCCGGGCCTTTTCGCGCGCGACGCCATCGACGGAGCCAAGTTCCTGCGTGTGCGCGGCGGAGACGAGCGTGGTGAGCGCGAGGTCGGGCTCGATCATGTCGGCGAGCGTGCCCATGTCACCGGGCGCACTGATGCCGGCCTCGATGACGGCGAATTTGTGTTTCGCGGGATCGAGTCGCGTGAGCGTGAGCGGGACGCCGAGGTGGTTGTTGAGGTTGCCCTCGGTGGCGAGCACGCCGCACGCCTCGCGCCCGAGCAGGAGCGCGAGCATGTTTTTCGTGGAGGTTTTGCCCGCGCTGCCAGTGATGCCGATGACGGGGCCGGAGAATGTGCGGCGGTGTTCGCGCGCGATGGTTTGAAACGCGACCAGCGGATCGGCGACGACGAGCTGCGGCAGCGTGAGCGCGGGATTCGGCGTGGAGACGAGGGCGGCGCTGGCGTGGGCGGCCTGCGCGGCAGCGAGGAAATCGTGGCCATCGCGCTTGTCGGTTTTCAGCGCGACGAAAATCTGGCCGGCGTGAAGGAGGCGCGAGTCGATGGTGAAGCCGGTGAGCGGCGTGGTGGGCGACACCGTCCAGCGGCCGGCGGTCCAGCGGGCGAGTTGCGCGGGAGAAAAAGTGGGCATCGCGGGGAAAACGGTTCGTCGAACAACTACGTTTGTGGAGCGGGTTTCAGCGTCTTGATGGCGATGAGTTCGCGGACGACCTGGCGATCGTCGAAGGGGCTGACGGTATCAGCAAATTCCTGATAACTCTCGTGGCCTTTGCCGGCGATGAGGAGGCAGTCACCGGGTTTGCAGGCGTCGAGGGCGAGGCTGATGGCGCGGCGGCGGTCGTCGACCCAGGTGATTTTTTCCGGCGCGCTGGCGCCGGCTTGCATGTCGGCGAAGATTTGCGCGAGCGGCTCGTTGCGCGGGTTGTCAGCAGTCGCGATGGCGAAGTCGGCGAATTCCTGCACGGCCTTGGCCATGAGCGGGCGCTTCGAGCGGTCGCGATTGCCGCCGCAGCCGAAGACCACGAATACGCGGCCGGGCGTGATGGCGCGCAACATGCCGAGGGCATTGCGGAGGGCGTCGTCCGTGTGGGCGTAGTCGACGAGGACGTTGAACGGCTGGCCTTCCTCGATGCGCTCCATGCGGCCGGGCACGCCCTTGAAGGCGCGGAGCCGGGTGAGGAACACGCTCGGGTCGCGGCCGAGCGCCCAGGCGGTGGCGATGGCGGCGAGAAGGTTGCTGACGTTGTAGCGGCCAATCAGCGGTGAATCGACGAGCATCTCGCCCTGCGGCCAGACGAGCTTGAAGATGGAGTTTTTGAAATTGAGCACGACTTGCTCGGCGCGGACGGTGGCGGCGGGATTTTCGCCGAAGGTGACGGTGCGGACCTGCGCGGGGATTTTTGCGACGAGCTGCGCACCGTAGGGATCGTCGAGATTGACGACGGCGACTTTCGGAGCGGCACCGGTGCTGCCGTCGAAGAGTTTTGTTTTAACATCAAAGTAAGCGGCGAGCGTCTGGTGGTAATCGAGGTGATCGCGCGTGAGATTGGTGAAGACCGCGGCGCCGAATTGCAGGCCGAGCACGCGCTGCTGGTCGATGCCGTGGGAGCTGACTTCCATGACCGCCTGCCGGCAGCCGGCGTCGCGCATCTGGGCCATCATGCCGTAGATGTCGAGGGACTCGGGCGTGGTGCGAAACGACGGGACGCTGCGCGCGCCGAGATCGTAGCTGATGGTGCCGAGGAGGCCGACGCGCTGGTCGCCATTGAGAAAATGCTTGGTGAGGTAGGCGACGGTGGTCTTGCCGTTGGTGCCGGTGACGCCGACAACGGCCATATCGCGATCGGGAAACTTGAAATAGCGCTGCGAGACGCGGGCGAGCGCGGCGCGGGCATCGGCGACCTGGATGAAGGTGACCTTCGCCGGCGGATGCGCGGGCATTTTCTGCGTGACGACAGCGATGGCACCGCGGCTCATGGCCTCGTCGATGAACGTCGCACCATCGGCGCGCAGGCCGGGCAGCGCGAAGAAAAAATGGCCGGGCATCACGCGGCGGCTGTCGATGGCGAGGCCGGAGATGGGGCGGTCGAGGCTGCCTTTGGTGGCGAGGATTTCGCCATCGCCGAAGTAGTCGGAGAGTTTGGGAGCCATTTTGAAAACGCGGTTGATTGCGAGGGTTTCGCGGCGGTTGCGGCGGGCGGGGCGCGGGCCGAAGGCGGCGATGAGAGCGTGGTTGGCGGCGAGATAACCGATCATCGGCGGCCTCCCTGTTGGGCGAGGAGCGACGGCGCGGCAGCGGGCACGTGGTCGAAAACGGGTTTAATTTCGAGATACTGGATGAGCTGTTCGGCGAGGTGCTTGAAGGAGGGCGCGGCGACCTTTGAACCGTAGGCGACTCCGCCCGGACAACGGGCGTCGGCGTCGTCGATGATGACCGAGATGGCAACCTGGGGACAGCTCGCCGGGAGGAAGCCGACGAAGGAGACGACGTGGTTTTTGTGCGAATATTCTAGCTTGGTATTGCCGCGAGAGTCGGTGACCGGAATCAGTTTTTGCGCGGTGCCGGTTTTGCCCGCGACTTGGTAGTTCTCGATCGCAGCCAGCGGCGCAGTGCCTTCCTTGGAGGCCACGCCCATCAGCAGGGTGGCCATGGTTTGGGCGGTGCGTTCCGTGATGATGCGCTTGGGGGTTTTACCGACAAAGCGATAAACGACCTCGCCGGATGCGTCCTTGATTTGACGGATAATGCTGGGGTGAATCAGCACGCCACCGGCGGCGATCGCGCTCATCGCCTGATGCATTTGCAGGGGCGTGGCCGCGATGGACTGGCCCATGGGCATCCGAGTCAGGGTGATGTCATCCCACTTGTCGGGCGCGGCGAGCGAGCCGGAGCTTTCACGACTCCCGGGGAATCCGGTGATCTCGCCAAAGCCGAAAGCGCGCACGTATTTGTAGAAACGCTCGTCGCCCAACATGACGCCCAATTGCGCCGCTCCACGGTTGCTGGAAAAACTGACGACGTGAGCCAAGTCAACGTGGCGAGGATCCTCGAAAGGGTGATCTTCTCCGGGAAGGCTGCGGGGTTTGCCCCGGTAATCGATGGTGTTCAGGGCGCAGTCGAAGGTCGTCTGCGGAGTCACGAGCCCCTCGTTGAGCGCGGCGGAGGCGGCGACGATTTTGAAGACGGAGCCGGGCTCATACTGGTCGGTCACCGCGATGTTTCTCATGCTGCGGTCCTGCTCATCCTTGGTGAGCTTGTTGTAGGTGTTGAGGTCGAAGCTGGGATAGTTGCCGAGCGCGAGGATGAAACCGGTGCGAGGATCGCTCACAATAATCGTGGCTTTCAGCGGCTGGTATTTTGCGGCGAGGGCGGCGAGTTCGTCCTCCACCATTTGTTGCACGGTGGAATCGATGGAGAGCTGCACGCTATAACCATCGGCCGCGGCGACTTCGCGGGTGCGGAATTGGGCGAGTTCCTGGCGCTTGCCGTCTTTTTCCGATTCGAGCCAGCCGTTGCGCCCATGCAGATAAAAATCGGCGTAGCGCTCGATGCCAGTGACGGGACTCTCCTCGCGGTTGACGTAGCCGACGAGGTGCGCGGCGAGCGCGTTGTGCGGATAAGAGCGGCGATAAACGCGACGGCTGACGATGCCGGCAATACCGAGGGCCTTGATCTCGGCGAAAGTGGACTCGGAGACGCTCTCGCTGAGTTCTGCGTAGCGGATGGGACGGTTGCCGGAGGCATCGGCGGCTTCGTCGAGCGCGGTGGCGTCGTCTTCCGTGGATGAGCCGGGAGCGGGGGCGGCGGACGGCGCGTTTAGATTAAACACCAAGCCCGCGGGCTGCGCCGTCGGCGAGGCCGGTTGCGCGGTGTTCGCGGGGGCGGCAGGGCGGAACTTGGTGTTAAATTTTTGGGCGAGCTCGGGGAGCGGCAGGCCGAGCAGCGCGGCGAGTTGCAGCCATTTTTTCCGGTCTTCGTCCCGGATCATCTGAGGATCGACGCCGAGCACGATGAGCGAGCGGCTGGTGGCGAGGATCGCGCCGCGGGAATCAACGATGTCGCCACGACGCGCGGGGACCTCGTCAATCTTGTGGCGGGCCTGCGCGACGACGCGGAGAAATTCCTCGCGGTCGATGACCTGGAGCCAGACGAGGCGGGTGCCGAGCGCGACAAAACTCGCGAGCACGACGCTGGCGAGAAGGAGCTGACGGGAACTGGCGGCGAAGCCCTTCGACATGGATTAGTTGCCCAGTGCGAAACGCGAGCGGGCCGGCGTGGCGGCGACCGACAAGCCGGCGCGGTCGTCAAGGCGGGAGGGGATGGCGCCGTCGTTGAAATGCACGGTCATCGAGCGGTCGCTGAAGAGCGCGCGGTTGCGCTTGGTCGTGAGATACGTGCCGGGATTCGCGTTGACAGAGACGACCTGGCCAAGCGCGGGCGGCACGAGGCCGAGCGCGAGGTCGCGGTTGCGGTTTTTTAGCAGAGCCGTGTCCTGCTCCGTCTCGATGGCGGCGGAGGTCTCGGCGAGGTGGCGGTCGAGTTCGGCCAGGCGGGATTCGAGGACGCGACTGGCGTTGGCCGTGAGGGAAATCTGGTGACGCATCCACACCGTGCCGAGGCCGATGGAGCCGCTGAGGCAGAGCGTGACGAGCGTGTAGACGAGGAGTTGGTTGACGAAACCGGAGCTGGTGGACGGGCGCATGGGAGAAACGGCGGGCGAGTTTAAAGTTTGCGGAGCGCGCGCAGTTTCGCGGAACGGCTGCGGGGGTTGGCGGCGAGTTCGACCTCGCCGGGGGTGACTGGGCGGCGGGTGAGCGGCTCGGCGAGTTTGACGCGAAAATCCTGCGGCGTGCCGTCGTCCGCACTTTCGGGCTGGCCGCACTGGCGGCGGAAAAACTGTTTCACCGGGCGATCCTCGAGTGAGTGAAAGCTGATGGCCGCGAGCACGCCCGAGGGCGCGAGCTTCGCGAAGGCGGCGGGCAGCGCGCGCTCGATGGCGCCGAGCTCGTCGTTGACGGCGATACGGAGGCCTTGGAAGGCGCGCGTGGCGGGATGGATTTTCGCGGCGTGGCGCTCGCGGGCGGGAATCGCGTCGGCGATGACGGCGGCGAGCGTGGTGGTGCGGGCCAGCGCGCCCGTGCCGCGGGCGGCGAGGAGCGCGCGCACGACGCGGCGCCAGTTTTGCTCCTCGCCAAAATCGCGGACGGCGCGCGTGAGCATCTCCTCGGTGGCGGTCTCCAGCCAGCGGCTGGCGGGCACGCCGCTGCGCGGATCCATGCGCATGTCGGCGGGGGCGTCGTGGCGAAAGGAGAAGCCGCGCTCGGTGTCGTCGAGTTGAAACGACGAGACGCCGAAGTCGAAGAGGATGCCGTCGAAACCGGTCTGCGGCAGATCGGCGAGCCGGCTGAAATCCTGGTCGATGAGCTGAAAATGTTCGCCGAACTCCGCGCGCAAAGCCTCGGCACGCGGCGCGGCGGCCGGATCGCGATCCAGCGCGACCACGTTCACCGCAGGCGCGGCCGCGAGGAGGGCGCGGGTGTGACCGCCGCCGCCGAAGGTGCAGTCGAGGTAACGGCCGCCGGCGCGGGGCGCGATAAACTCGAGCACCTCGCGGAGCAGGACGGGCTGGTGGCCGGGCGTCATCTTCGCAGGGAAATTTTCAGCGACCGCCGGAGACATCGGAGGAAGAACGGACACGTTTGATTCTCGCCGTGGTGACCGAGCGAAGCACCAGGCTGTCGCGGATGCGCGCCGTGACGCCGACCTGGCTAAAGACGAGCGCCGAAAACGCGGGCCCCTGATCGGAGTCGATCCACGCCGGAAAGGCGCGACGGACGGCGGTGGCCACCGCGACGGTCTTGCGGAGGGGCAGACGGGCGGTGGAGATTTTGGCGGCGCGGCGCATATTTTTTAGATGCCGATGCGGCGCATGAGATCGCCGAAGTTTTCGCCGGAGGTGCGCGCCTCGACTTTTTCCCAGCGCGCGGGGGCGTAGAGATTGAACTTCGTCAGCGAGCCCACGAGTACGGCGTCCTTTGCGATGCCGGCGTGAGCGAGGAGTTCGGCGCTGAGGCCGACGCGGCCCGCCTTGTCGAAAGAGAAGGACTGCGTCTGAGAGAAAAACCGGGCGACGAAGTCCTGCCCTGCCCCATCACTGAGCGCCATCGTGGCGATCTTGGCGTGAAGTTTTTCGACCTCGGCGGGCGGCAGCACGGCGACGTAACCATCGGGATGCGGCGTCGCGAGAAAGGTGTCGCTCTCCTCGTGGGCGTAACGCCACGCCGAGGGAATCGTGAGCCGACTCTTCTCGTCGAGGGTGTGCCTGAAAAGGCCCGTGTAGAAAGCTTTGCCGGGGAGCGCCATTTGGGTGCGAGGCCGCCATTTGCCCCACAACGTCCCATTTCAACCCATTTTAACCCACTTGCGTCAAGCTAAGACCCGTAAAAACACTGGGAATTTATTCACAATTTGCGCTGTTGCGGAGAAGTTGTCGCATTTGAGAAAATCACGCACCAGGGCAGATTAAGACGGCATACACCGAGGACTAACGACTTACAAAATCACGCGCGCCAAGTCTCCCGCCGAGAAGATGTCGCATGTTTTGAACATGTCGCATTTCCAATGTCCAAAGGTGTCCCACCCCTCTTCCTCTGGCGTGGACATTTCGCGGCCTCAAATGCGACAAGCTTTCGGTGACGCAAGAGGGTGGGACGTGGGACACACCGCAGACGGTTCAAACGCCGATATCCTGCAAAACTCTGCCCGTTATCAGTGAAACCAAAACAAACGCAACCTGAACGGCCGGAGACGGCTAGTGACTGACCATCGCGGCGGCTGGAGAGGTTTTGGTCGTTCCCAAATCCACAGCCGACTTGAATGCGGTAATGGGCAACTTCGGATCCGTGAACAGTTCCTCGGGGAGCCCAACCGTGGACGGACTCACGATATTCCCGATGCACTTGTGAAATCCAAAAAGAGCCATGCGCAGGACGAATCCTAAATAAGTTGCCCCCGCATATTGGGCGGAAGCACCTCGATTCGCAGCCTCAACCTGAAGAATAAGAATTGATCGCTCAATCAGCACACGTGCGATATCAGCACCAAGTTCCAGGTCGTCATTAGCCCACGAAGTCGCTGGAATCCCGACGAAATAGAACATCGATAAAATTCGTTTTTCGAAGGTCGAAGCGAGGTGTTTTTCGAAGGCTTCGCCGAACAGAATTCCTTGCGGAAGCTTCACCCCTTCGGGCGAACCAGCCAAGTCCATGCACTGCCTAACGTAAATTCCGAACATTCCTTCACTCCCCACGACATTCTTCGTTTTTCCCGCTCGTTCAGTGAGTTTGAAATCCCCAGTGGCTAACCATTCTTCGCTCAAGATAAGCTTCCGACAAATTCTCAGGGCAAGCGTCGCTCGTAAAGGCACGATTCCCAGCTCATGATTTGACAGAGTGCTTTTCGGAATGCCGATCTTCCGCGCAGCTTCTTCCTGCGAGATTCCGATGTAGTTCCGCGCCTCCCCCAGCCGAGAGCATATCTGCCTTTCACGGATCGTCAGTTTGCCCCCGGAACCTTTCTTGTGCCGCTGCATTTGACCGAGAGCAGAAGCGAAACAATGCCGCTATGTAAATTACGGACTTGCATTAGTTTTTTTTGACCTACATTAGTTTTTTGTGCCTGTTCCACCGGAAAACGCGAAACGATTAAGCAGAAAGACCGTGGATGCTCGCGTGCCCTTTTGTCTTCGGTTGAGTCGAGAATTTAGCAGGAGCTGTTCTCACATCCACGAACTTTGCACGGGCAGCCGAAGCAGCCCGCTGCGCTACCAAATTCTCGCGCGGCAGGCCGAGCTAATCAGAGAAAGCGATGCCGGCGCCGCCCCATTGCATGACTCAGGCAACACCTCTGCACCCTCTTTACCTAGCCCATGAAACCCGCACCCACCCACAACGAGATTTTGTCCTTCATGGACAGACTCAAGGCCACGATCAAACTGCATACCGCACGTTCTGCGGATATCGAAGCAGCCAACACCGCCAAAGCAGGCTTCACCGCAACCCTGGCAAAGCTCGGCTTGCCGCACTACGCGGACGACGACGCGATTCGAAAGGTCTCGATCACCCAACTAAAACTCTCCTCCTGCGAGGAGGTACTCAAAAAATTAACGGCGGAGCTTTTCGACGTTACGAATGTGGAGGTGCGCCGACTCGTGAACGAAGGAGGCAGACTCAGCGGGCTCGTTTTAGAGCCCGTCTACGAACAAATCCTCACCGATACGGCGGCCGTCTTTCGTCCGTTCAATTCATCTCTGGAGCGAGCCCGTGATATCGCAGAAGCCACCGACGCAGTAGCCGGAGCCCGTGAGAAGTTCATGCAATACGGTTATCTGCATTCGATATTCGGGCTTCACGATCCCACGCCAAAGCAGGCTAAAGAGGCCCTTGCCAAGATCGAGGCAGTGCTGAGCGAAGCTCTCAAAGAAAAATCGAACCTCCAGCAGTTCTTATCGTTTGATCCGCATCTCGACGAACGGCCCGCGGTTGCAGCCAAAAGCTAACATTTCCCGATCTGAACTTCATGCAGATCGGGTTTCGTCGCCAACAAAAGAGACAGGGCCGGACGGCGAGCCGCGTCCGGCCCCAGTCTGCTCCCAATGGCGACCCTTCGAAGCCTAGATTTAAGCTTTTCACGAAATGACCAAACGCACAGCAGCCCTCGCCAGTTCGCCCACGAGAGGGGTTGCCTTGGTCAAACGGGTCGACGCGCTGAACCGCTGGCGCGAGCAATATAACCCGCTTCAGGGTCTCACGCTTCAGCGCGCCGTTCAGCTTACGAAGGAATATTTTTACGGCATGATGGCCGATCTGCAATGGACATACTTTTTCATCGAGCAGACGGACGCCGATCTTTCTGCGCTCATCGAGCGCCGGAGCAGCCGCATTCTGGCGATGGACTATCAGATCCAACTGGTCGCGGGCGCGGATAAAAAATTGGCTCAAGAACAGGGAGCCGTTCTCCGTGAACGCTTCGACGCGATCGATAATCTCTACGAAGCCATCGAGCATCTAGCCCTTGCTTCGTTCCGCGGTTACTCCCACTGCGAAAAATGGCGTGGACCGGACGGTGAAATAGATCACCTCGAAATCGTCGACCAGTGGAACGTGGTCCGCGACGGTTTACGCGGCGATTGGAAATACAACCCGGAGGCGAAGCAGACTTCTTTCGAGGGGTTGCCCGATGCGAACCTGATGCCTCGGGAGAATTTCGTGTTTCGCGAAGTCCGCCGGCCGATCAGTCGCCTCGGCCTCATGAAGTTCGTGCGCCAAAATCTCTCCGATAAAGACTGGGACGCCTTCATCGAAATCTACGGCATCCCCGGTGGCGTAACCATTGGACCGCCCAACGTGCCGCCTGAAAAAGAGGCCGAATATGCCGCAGCCGCGAGGGACATTGCGGAGGGTGGAAGCGGCTTTCTGCCCAACGGATCGCAATGGGTGCCCAATGGGGGAACCGGTTTCCCGCGGGGTGCGCATCCGTTCAAGGAGCGGCTGGATCAACTGAGCGAAAAACTGATCCTCGCTGGGACTGGCGGTATGTTAACCATGCTCGCGACGAATATCGGGCTCAACGGTCAGGGTCAGGCCAAGGCGCATACCGATGTGTTCGAATCTATCGCCAAAGGCGAGGCTCGGCGTATCAGCGAGGTACTCACCAACGACCTTTCCAAGCCATGGCTCGAAGAGGCATTTCCCGGTGAGAAATGCGCCGCCTATTTTGCGATCGCTGCCAACGTCGAGAGCGACGTGGGCATGATCGTGAACCACATCAAAACCCTTTCAGACGCCGGCTACCAGCTCGACGAAGCGCAAGTGACAGAAGACACGGGGTACACGGTCACACGCAGACCCACGCAACCTGCGCCCGCGCCCACCGCCCTGCCCCCCTCACCTTTGCTCGCAGGAATCACGAACCGCGATTGAACCCGTGAATCCCGCAATTCTCAAACCTACCAGCCAAATCCCGGCCGACGGCTGGCACCAAATTGAGGTGCCAGGGGAGCACATCAACCACGGCGCGCAAGTCGTGCAGGTTATCGATGCCAAGGCTCTCACCTCAATCTTGGACCAGTTCTCCACGGATGCAGCTGAAGTGAATTTTCCCGGACTCCTTGTCGATCGGGATCATTTCTCGCTCGACGCAGAAAAGCCGAGTGAAGCGATGGGTTGGGTGACGGAACTTCGCAACCGCGCCGGCATCATGGAGGCCCGCATCGATTGGACCTCGGTTGGCCGGCCTCTCGTCGAGGGAAAGGCGTATAAATTTCTTTCCACCGTCTACGAACCAGCCGACGTAGAAAAGATCGGTACTCGCGGCGTGAACGGCGCGACATATCAGCTCGTGCGCCCTCTTCATCTCCGCCGCCTCGCGCTCACGAACGATCCCAATAGTGATGGCGGCGAGCCTCTTTCGAATCGTCGTCCTCCGAGCACCTCAACGGATGGCAACGCGGCCGTCCTGAGGAGTCTGAGGGAAAAGCTCGGATTGTCTCCAGACGCTTCTGAGGCGGCGGTCGCCTCTGGCCTTCATGATATCCGGGCGCGGGCCGATACCTGCGACCGCCTCAGGGCGGAATGCGATGAACTTCGCACGGTAAAAACTGAAGCAGAGGGTCGAGCGCTTGCTCGCTCGTATCGCGTCAGCAATCGCGCCCAGGAGCTGAAACGTCTCGTGCCGGTTCGATCCTGGTCCGCGTGCTGGGAGCAGGCGGTGCGCGAAACAACAGCGGTATGAACGTCCGACACCTCACGGCCAAAGAGGCGCGAAAAATCTCTCCAGTCTCCTTCCGAGGCAGGACGGCAACCCCCAAAAAAACAAAAATGAGTTCCTACGAAGAAACCCCCGATCCCGTGTTGGTCGCCCTGAAAAAAATGGGCGATGTGAACGTCCGCGCGCTCCAGAAAATCGTTCGGCTACAAGCCCAAGTCGTGACGCTGAGCGAGCAAATGATCGCGCTTCAGGCGCATGTCTACGATGTGCCCATCGAGGAGATTGGGAAAAAATTCAGGGAGAGGGGCGCTGAAAACGCCAAGCTGCTTTCCAATGCGCTAGGCGAATGGCTCTACCAAAACGACATCGCAACGCCAAAGGGGGAAGGCGCGGATTTCTTGGACAAAGGCGAGTGAAGCCGCGAACCCACACATTTTTTGCCCTCATTTTTCCCCAACACATGTCCCTCAAAAACATACACCCAAGAATGAAAAGAAAGCCGCCCAGTTCCCCTATCGTTATCATGGCACAGATATTTCTCGAACAGAGCCGCAAAGAAGCCGGTGCATTAAGAAGCGCCGTCATCTCTCTGCGTCGCCGTTGTCCAGCTCTGACGAAAGAGCAATTCAAGGGCCTGATGGCGCAGGCCGTGGCTTTCGAGCGACACGCCAAGTTTATTTTAAGCCACTACGAAAAAACTCTGAGAACCGACGGCGGGCGCATGTGCGAATCCTGGATATTCACTAAGACTCTCGGCGAAATTGCCGAGCGCTCGCTCACTGGCATCGACATGCTTTTCGCCCTCAGCCAGAGCGGTATATTCGGCCTAGCGTCACGAAAACTGCGGAAAGGAGAGCCCGACTCAGATGAGATGCGTCACGATCTCCGGGAAATCATACGGAGATTCTCGTGCGCTCTCGATCCGCTGATCCGGGTGAAACACAGCGTCAAAGCTCACTCATAATTTCCTCCATGCCTCAACCTCCCTCCATTCCTCTCAATCCCAACGCTATTCTCTATGGCGCGGAGCCCGCCGCTGCCCTGCTCAACGCGACAAACCCGCGGCGCTGCCGCGTGAGCGAAAACCATTTCCCATGAAAACGTCCACCCCCTCACCCAATCCAAACACAGTCTTGTTCGGCGCCGAGCTTGCGCTCGCCTCGCTCAACGACGGCACCGCCGTGCCTGTCCGCGTGGTAGTTGTGCCAACGCGAAACCGGATCGCGATGTTTGATCTCTTCGAGCGCTCGCAGAATGCCCAAGTGCTGGAAAGGTCCGTGCAGATTAATCACGGCACGGAAGTGCAGACCAATTGGCAACCGGTCGCGCCGGAGTGGGTGGACAGTTTGGACGACGATTCCCACTCGCGGCTTTTTGAACTGAGCAAAAAGCTAAATTTTCAGAGGGCGATCACCGCAGCGGAGGGCGTGATCGCCATGGGGACGGAACTCCTGCCGATGCAGCAGCGTTTCACGATGACGGCGATGAAGCCGATCAGAGACGAGCTTACCTCGTTGATGTCGTCGCTGACTGCGCAATTCTCTGCGGCCTCAGTCGCGAAGCAGCCTTAAACGAGCCGCTCCCCTGGTTGCTGCATTTGATCGAACGCCATGCGAAACATGAGGCCGGCCGTGCCAAAATCCTCGCTGCTGCCGTGCATGTGGCCTGCGCGCCGCTTCATGGCGTCGAGGGAGGGGGAGCTGCCTATCAAGAGTTTCACTCAGATATGGCCTCAATGATTCGGCACGATCCATTTGCCCCGCCGTCCGATCCCAGCCTGCCGAGCCGTGCGGAGATCGACACCTTCAACGCGATCAAGGCCCGCGCCAAGGCGCAGGCCGCCGCCACATCCGCCTAAACTCCCACCATGGCCGACAACGCCGCCACTCTCCAAATCCTGATCGATATCCGCGCCAAGCTGGACGGGCTGACCGCGGCCAAGAAGGAGCTGAAGGAATCTCACGAGGAGGCCAAGACGCTTGGCCAGCAGCTCAAGGAAGGCCTCGGCGTCGGCACCGGCATCGAACTGGCGCGGCGCGGCTTCGAGGCGTTCAAGGAGGGGCTTCGCGAAACCATCGGGGAAGCCTTCCGCCTGGCTGGCGCAATCAAGGATCAGGCGGAGAACTTGGACGTTTCCACCGATGCATTTCAAGTGCTCGGCGCCGTCATGAAGGATGCCGGTGGCACGGCGGAAAATCTCACCCAGGTGATTTCACACAACAACCGCAGCCTCGCCGAGGCCCGCACCCTCGCCAGCTCCGCGGCGGGGGCCTATCGCACCCTCGGCCTGAATGCGGGTGCCCTGGAAGCACTCACCGTCGAGCACCGGCTCGAAGCCATCGGCAAGTCGATTATCAACGCCAAGGATCAGACCGCTGCTTTCGGCGCAGCTTCTGTAATTCTCGGCACGCGTGGTCTGCCCGCGACGCTGGGCGCGCTCCGCTCGCTCGCCGGCGAAGGGTATGATGCGCTCGCCGCCGCCGCGAAGGCCGCCGGCCAGGTGATGGAGAGCGATACGATCCAGCGCCTCGACCGCGCGCAAAAGCAGATCGAAAAATTCCACCGCGCGCTCGCGATCAAGGTCGGCGAAGGCGTGGGCGATCTGCTCGCCACCGATGCCAGCGCGATCAACGACGCTGCGGGAGCCCTCCTCGGCGCCGTGAATTTGTTTCGTGCGGCCGGCCGCGGCCTAGGCACCGTGATCGGCAACGGCGTCAACCTGCTGGCAGGCCGCAGCCCGGTTGGTTATGATGAAATCGCCGGCAAGGATAAAGCGGCGCAGGACGCCGCCGATGAGGCCGAGGCGAAAAAAACCGCTGCTCTGCTTCGCGAAAAAGCGGCGGCCGCTGCGATCGAAATAAACGGCAAAAAACAAATCGCAGCGGCCCAGCTCGAAGTGAACCGCGCGATCATGGGGGCTCAAATCATCGCGGCCAACCCCCTCGCGACCGATGCGAAAAAAGAAGAGTCCAAGCTGTTTTATTTGCAGGGGGAAATTCAGGCGCGCACCCGTCTCGCTGAGCTCATTGCCGCATCCGCAAAATACGACACCGCCACCGACCCGGCGGTGCGCGCGGCTTTAATCGAGGCGCAACAGGATCAAATTACCCAGCTGGTGGCGGTGATGAATGGTCTGCGCGGGGCAGGCATAACCGACACGGTCGATC
>JANYBX010000233.1 GCA_025360615.1 Opitutia bacterium | reverse complement strand
GTGGAGTTCACCGCGATACCGGCGGAGTCGCGCTTGTAGCCAGCTTCCACCTCGCCCCACATTTGCGGGACGGTGAAGGTGATCTCCGGCAGCAGCACGATCAGCTTCTTTTCCTTGGCCAATGAGTGCAGCCAGAACGCCGGACTCGCCGCCAAGCCGCGCTCGAACTCCTGCTCGTCGGTGGGCGTCACGCGGAGGAAGGTCAGCGGGGACTGCGTCCATGTAGGAAAGCCCCACTTGGCATCCGGGGACAAGCGTCCGCGGCCCGCGATGATGGGCTCCGCCTTCAAGTCGTCGTAGGTGTAGACCGTCGCGCCCGTTGCGCGCAATTTCGCGACGAGGTCGTCCTGCGCTTTCCGGGCGAGTCCCTGCAGAAAAGTCTTGTCAAGGCCGTTGACGAAAAACTTGCCGTGCGCCTTCGCATTCGAACCACCAGCCTTGGACTGCGCCCAGACACTGCCCGAGCATGAGATGACCAAGTTGGCGGACGGCACGAAATAGGTCGGAGCGGCGAGGCCCTTCGGGTCCACGATCTTCACGCGGTCCATGTTGAGTTCAAAGGGTGTGATTTCGGCGCGGGCCGGGCTGGTCGACAGCGCGAGAACAGACAAGGCCAACAGGCCCGCGAGGCGGACCGAACAGCACGAAGAAATTGGTCGCATGATAGAGTGGGGTGAGGTGACGGTGACAGCCTTTACGCTTCCCAGCCGGAATAGGCCGTCAAGCTTCCACGTGGGAGAAGCCGGCGAGGACGCTCCGGGGATTCCGCGTTTAGCCGATGTCCCCGCGCGTATTTCCGTCTTTAGTCGGGAGGGTGTTTGTGCACACGATCCGGCAGCCTCACGCCCCGCCATCCGGCTCATCGCTTTCCCATGAATGCCCTCCTCGCCCTCTGGTTGCCGATCCTGCTCAGCGCAGTGGTCGTGTTCGTGATCAGTTCCCTCGTCCACATGGTCATCAAGTGGCACGCGTCCGATTATAACAGCTTAGCCAACGAGGACGCCGTGCGCGACGCCATCCGCGCCGGCAATCCGGCCCCCGGCCGGTATGTCATGCCGCATTGCGCCGACATGAAGGACATGGGCAGCGAGGCCATGTTGAAGAAATACCGGGAAGGCCCCGTGGGTCACTTCACGCTCGGGCCCACCGGGACGCCCGTCCTCGGCAAGTTTCTCGGATTGTGGTTTATCTGGAGCTTGGTCGTCGCGACGGTGGCAGCGTATCTGGCGGCACGAATCTACGGGGTGGATCACAGTCACGCGCATGGTGCCGCCAAACTGGTGGGCGCGGTCACCTTCGTCGCTTATGGCTTCGGGACTGTACAGGAGTCGATCTGGGCGATGCGCCCATGGTCCTCGAGTGCGAAGTATCTCCTCGATGCCACGCTCTACGCCATCGGCTCCGGCCTCGTCTTCCTCTGGCTCTGGCCCTGAGTCGAACAGTGGAGCGGAGTTCGGCGATTCCCCTGCCATGAAGAACGTAAGAACAAAAAAGAATCTCTCAGCGGAACAGCGCGAGGAACTGCTCCGAGCATTGCAGACCCGCTTTGAGAAAAATATGAACCGCCATGCCGGTCTCGAATGGGCTGAGGTAAAAGCAAAGCTGGAGGCTGCTCCCGCGCAACTGCGGTCACTCCATGAAATGGAAAACACCGGGGGCGAACCGGATGTCGTCGCCCAGGATAAAAGGACGGGCGAATACGTTTTTTTCGATTGTTCAGCGGAAAGTCCCAAGGGCCGCACCAGTCTTTGCTACGACCGGGAAGCACTGGATTCCCGCAAGGAATTTAAACCAAAAAACAGCGTGATGGATCTGGCCGCGGCCATGGGCATCGAGCTTTTGACGGAAGAACAATATCGAGAGCTGCAGCAACTGGGTGATTTCGACACGAAGTCGTCGAGCTGGGTGAAAGCCCCGGCTGAGATTAGAAAACTCGGCGGCGCGCTCTATGGTGATCGCCGCTTCGGCCGTGTCTTCATTTATCACAACGGGGCGCAATCCTACTACAGCGGCAGGGGATTCCGTGGCTCGCTCAGGGTTTAACTTTAGGCTTTGAATTTGTCACCGGTGCGATTCCGACGGAGTCAGGCCTCGAATATTTAAATTTCACGTGAGCCCTGCTGCTCACGATCGGCCGGGACGCGGCGAAATCCTCGAACGGCCCGGGCGGGGCGAGAGCGGCCCCACGCTCAAACCATCCCCCCTTCGCTTCCTGACCTTTCGAGCGTCCCCCTCCGACTCGGACCGCAGTTCACGGCCACCACGAACTTGATCTTTGGCGCCTTGCCCCCTTTGGATCGACGCGCGTGCCTCTGAATCCTTTCCGCCCCAAACGATTCGCTTTTACCCTCAGCCTGCTCTCCGCGGTGGCAGCCTGTGCGAGCACTCTCATCGTTCCCAACGACCGCAGACTTCAGTATACCGGGCGCATCGACTTCTCAAATCCCGCGGCGCCGCAGCTATCCTGGCCCGGCACGAGCGTGACCGCCAATTTCACGGGTTCCTCACTCGCCCTCCGCCTCGACGATCAATCCGGGACAAACTTCTTCAACGTTTTTTTGGATAACGATGCCCAGCCCACCATCCTGCATTGCGCGCAAGGCGATAAAACCTACTCGGTCGCCAGCAATCTTCCGCCGGGCAAACATCGCTTCCTGCTCACCAAACGCACGGAAGGCGGAGATGGCGCAACGACCTTCAGGGGGATGGAACTCGCGGATGGGGCCCAAATCCTCCGCCCGCCCAAACGCCCACGACACAAAATGGAGATCTATGGCGACTCCATCTCCTCCGGCATGGGCAACGAAGCGCCCGATGGTGAGGCCGACAATGATCCGAAGGAAAAAAACAATTTCCTCGCCTACGGCCCGATCGCCGCTCGCGACTTGGATGCCGAACTTCATGTCATTTCCCAAAGCGGGATCGGGATCATGATTAGCTGGTTTGATTTTACCATGCCTCAATTCTACGACCAGCTGAGCGCGGTCGGAAACAATGACACGCATTGGGATTTTTCAAAATGGAAACCCGAGCTCGTCCTCATAAACCTCTTTCAAAATGACTGCTGGCTCATCGATACCCGGCACCGGATCGATCCCCCTCCGACTGATGAGCAACGCATCCAGGCTTACGTCGATTTCGTCAAAACGATCCGCGCCAAATACCCAAAAACCTACATCATCTGTGCGCTCGGCAGCATGGACGCCACCCAACCGGGTTCCAAATGGCCCGGATATGTTTCCGCCGCCGTTGAACAAATGAAACGGGAAAATCCCAAGGGGAAAATCGACGCGTTGTTTTTCGATTACACCGGCTACAAAGCCCATCCCCGCGTGCAACAACACCAAGCCAATGCCGCCAAACTAGCGGCTTTCGTCCGGGAAAAAATGGGTTGGTAGCAGCGGGGTGCTCCGACAAGGGCGGGCCGGGGAGTTTTGGGGTCCGGCCGGTCGGACATACCAACATCGACCGCGAAAGTGAGTCGCTTCGCTCCCCATCCAGGCGCTAAGTGACCGAATGTCGCCCTCACGCTGGTGCTTTCTTGCCGGGCTCGCGCTGACGACGGGGCCCCGGGCTTTTACCGCGGAACCGCCGCCCGTGCTGCCCACTCCAACCGCGCCCTTGCGCTGGGAGACTGAACTTGCGACCGGCATACTTTGGAAAGTGGGCGGTGGCGCCACTCCCCTGCCCTACGTACTGCTGCCGCAGATCATCTCGTTCAAAATCCCGCCGATCAGCGAGCGGCCGTGGGCAGGTGGCGCGCTCGTGTATCGGACACGCCTCAGCCTGCTGATCGAGCCGATCATCCGCGGACCCGAACACTCCTACCTCGGCGTGGCCGCAGCGGGGGAAATCGAGTGGCGGAGCGCGACCGAGCGGTTCACGGGCTTTTTTGCCGGCGGCGGCGGCTTCGGCTGGATGGACAGTAAGGGCTACGAGGTGCGCGGCGGCCAGGGGCAGGATTTCAATTTGAACTGGCTGCTCAATACCGGCGTCCGCTTCCGCACCGCGCGCGAATGGCGGCTCTCGCTCAGTCTCTACTTTCAACACATCTCCAATCGCGGCATGGATAAAATAAATCCCGGTCTCAACGCCCTCGGCCCGACCCTCGGTCTCTCGCGAAAATTTTAGCGGCAAGAACCGAAGGCACGTCGCGACCCGAGCAATCGTGCCGGTGTTTGTCGGCCGCGCCTCGCTGCGCACCGCCCATCTGTATTTTCGGCTGACCCGACTGCCGGCGCCGGTGCGGGCGCATCGCCGCGCTGCAGGCCGCGTTGCTCAACCAGGCACTGACAGGGGGAAAATTCTGCGGCGTTTCGCGAGGGCTGGCAGGGTGCCGGCGGGGAGGTCCGACGGCGTCCGGCGGACATGGCGGCGATCGCCGCGGAGTGCGTTTTCAGCGGTGCGGCGGATTTGAAAATCCTGCATGCGTTGGAACAGGCCGAGCAGTTGCTCCGGCTGCGCGTAGGCGTCGAGCCCGGAGCGGTCGAGGGCGACCAGCAATTCGTGAGTGGCCTCGAGCGTCGAGAGGCAGCCCGGCTCCGGCTGACGCTTGATGACGTAGCGGCTCGGCGCCGCGTGGGAAAACATGATGCGCGGCAGCCGTTGCAGGCTCAGGCTCGTGCGCAACATCGGTCGGACCAGCCGCCACGTGGCATCGAGCAGAAAGACGACGAGCCGGCGCGACACGAGTTGAGCGTGGAGGGCTGAGAGTTGAGGGTCGTGCTTTTGCACCGTCGAGAGATCCATCGCGTCACGGCTCGGATAGAGCAGCACGGGGAAAATATTCGGGTCGTTGATCAAAGCCTGCACGGCCTCGTGTTCGTCGAAGCCGATGCCGAGGTGCAGCTCGCTATCG
>JANYBX010000217.1 GCA_025360615.1 Opitutia bacterium | reverse complement strand
GCGTGGGCGATTTTGTTTATGTTGAGAAAGCCGGCGAAATTATCCCGGCCATCGTCGGGGTGAACACCGCGCGCCGCGCACTGGACAGCCGGCCGTTTGTTTTCCCGACCGAGTGTCCCGCGTGTCGGACAGCCGTCGTGCAGCGGGTCGGCGAGATTGCGGTGCGTTGTCCGAATGGCGCGTGTCCGGCGCAACTTCGGCGACGGCTCCAGCATTTCGCTTCCGATGCGTGCGTGAATATCCCAGGGCTTGGTCCGGTGCTGCTCGATGCGTTGGTCGAAAAAGGCGCGCTCAAATCCATTCCCGATCTCTACCGGTTGCGTCGGGAAACCTTGCTGGCCTTGCCCGGTATCGGCGCAAAAACAGCGGACCAACTGCTGGCGTCGATCGAGCGCAGCAAGCACGCCGAACTGTGGCGTTTTATTTACGGCCTCGGCGTGCCGCAGGTCGGAGCGGTGACGGCCAAGGAACTCGCCCGCCATTTCGGCGGGCTCGAAGCACTCATGGAATCGAGCGTCGAAGAACTCACCGCGAGCGTCGGTCCGACGGCGGCGGCTGTGGTTGCCGGCTATTTCAAAGAACCTGGAAATCGCGCGACCATGATCGAACTCATGACCTTGGGCGTGGAGCCGAGTGCGCCCGTCGTCGTCGCTGGCGGACTATTTTCCGGAAAGATTTTTGTGCTCACCGGCACGCTGCCGCATCTGAGCCGCGCCCAGGCGACGGAGAAAATCTTGGCCGCCGGTGGAAAAGTGGCCGGCAGCGTGAGTCGCAAAACTCACTACGTGCTGGCGGGCGAGGGGAGCGGCGTGAAGTTGGACGCGGCGCGTTCGCTTGGCGTTGCGGTGATCGACGAGGCGGGGTTGTTGCGGATGCTGGAGAAAAAGTGAGATAGGCTCCTTGAACGCTCCGAGTCGCTCGCTCCCAAACGCACTCGACCGGTCGCGCGCGCGGTGCCTGAATCGTCGCGCCATGCCCCTCCTCCTTGATCGCCGCCTGCTCTTAGTCCGCGAACACGCCGGACGGCTCAAGTTGACCGACACTTACGACCTGCTCGACCCTGATACCAAAGAGCTGGTGGGCATCGCCCGCGAAAGCATGAGTGGGCTGATCGAGTTTTTCCCCTTGGTGATCAACAAATCGCTCATGCCGACGCACGTGGAAGACTCGGTCGCTGTCGATCAGCCTCCAGTGCTCGTGCTCAAGCGCGGTATGACGTTGTTTCGCGCCCGGGTCGATGTGTTCGACGGCCAAGGCGGCAAGATCGGCTATCTGAAGTCGAAGCTCTTTTCGCTTGGCGGCGGGTTTCACGTGTTCAGCACCGACGATCAAAAATTTGCCGAGGTGCGTGGCGATTGGAAGGGCTGGAATTTCAAACTCCTCGATCTGAACGGTGGTGAGATAGGAGTCGTCACCAAAAAATGGGCGGGCTTCGCCCGCGAACTTTCCACCTCCGCCGACACCTACATGATCGAAGTCCGCGACGGTTCATCGAGCAACGCGCTCCTGCTGGCCGCAGCGCTTGCGATCGACTTCTTTTTCATGAACAAAAAGTAGGCTCCTTATGGAAATTATTTTCCTCGGCACCGGCACCTCGCAGGGCGTGCCCATGATCGCCTGTGATTGCGCGGTCTGCACCTCGACCGATCCGCGAAATAAACGCACGCGGGCCTCCATTCACGTCGTGATGGACGGGCTGCACATCCAGGTCGATGCGCCGCAGGAATTCCGGCTCCAGTGCCTCCGGGAAAATATCCGCCAGCTCGACTTCTTCATCCTCACCCACGGCCATACCGATCACATCACGGGCATGGATGATCTGCGCCGCTTTTGCGATCTGCGCGGCGGCGAGGGGCTCATGGTTTATTCGACCGACGAAGGCATCAGCCGTGTGCTTGCCATTTATCCTTACGCGATCATGGAGCGGCCCGTCGTGAAGGGTTATCCCGCGTTCAAGCTCACCGAGATGCCCCCGATGCTCGACCTGCCGCAAGGCACGATCCACTCGACGCTCCTCCCTCACGGCGGCGTCAACACGCTCGGCCTCGTCTTCACGGAGCGCAGCACGAGGAAAAAATTTGTCTACTACACCGACTGCAAACGCGTCCCGCGTGAAGCCGTCGATCTCGCCCGCGGGGCCGATCTCGTCGTGCTCGATGGGCTGCGACCGCTGCCGCATCCGTCGCACATGAGCATCCCGGAAGCCATCGCGGTGGCGCAGGAAATCGGCGCGCCCCGGACGTTGCTGACGCACCTCACGCACCTGAACGATCACGCTGAACTTGCCGCGGAGCTGCCGGCGGGGATCGAGCCGGCGTTCGATGGGCTGCGGGTGAAATTGTAGGCGGTTTGATTTTCTTCCATCGTAGGCAGCCTGCTTGCGGCGCTTCGGAACGCGAGCAAGCTAGTGGCCTACTGCACGCGTGAGCCGCAAATCGCGGGGTAAAGCCGCTCCTACGGCGCAAGTTGCGACGCTCGCGCCACCCCATCTGAAAAATCTCAAAATCCGCGCTTGCTTTAATCCCTACTGAATCAATGTAGTTTAAATCTGTAGCCAAATGAAACTCTCCAAGAAAGGCGAATACGCCCTCCGCTCCCTCATCAACCTCGGCATCGCGGCCGAGGTGGGGCGTTCCTTGGTGCAGGTCTCCGAGCTGGCCGAGAGCGAGCAGCTCCCGGTCAAGTTTTTGGAGCAGATCATGCAGGCGCTCAAGGAGGCCGGCCTCGTCCTGAGCGTGCGGGGCAAGTTCGGCGGCTACCGGCTCGCGAAGCCCGCGCGCCGGATCCCCATCGGCCAGGTGGTGCGCCTGATCGACGGCCCGCTCGCGCCCATCGGCTGCGTGAGCCATAGCGCCTACGAGAAATGCACGTGCCCCGACGAGGCCCACTGCGGCTTGCGGATGCTCATGCTCGACGTGCGCAACGCCATCGCCGGTATCCTCGATCGCTACACGCTCGCCGATGTCGTCGAGGTGACGCTGCGCAAACTTCGCCGCGACAATCTGCCACTGCCTTTTTCGCCCGAAGCCGACGCGGCGGACACGCCCTCGCGTTTGCCCGCGCGCCACGCCCGCAAACTTGCCCGTGCCTCTAGTGCCACCCGACTGGATGAGACCGAGGGCGCCCTTCACCAATTGCTGAACGACTACGTCATTTAATCCCTCCTCGTCATGTCTACTTCCGCCACCGATTCCAATCGCACTCCTTCCGCCGTCGGCGCTCTGCCCGACTGGATCGCGCTTGTGCGCGAAAAAGTCGAGGGCCTGCGCTACGGCGTGGTCCAGCTCGTCGTCCATGATGGGCGCGTCACGCAGATCGAGCGCACTGAAAAGACCCGCCTGCCCGGCGGCAGCCGCGACGCTCAAGTCCACGAATAAAATTTCCGCCCACCGGCACCCGCCGACGGCCTCATGTATAACACCAAGGCTCAACCTTGCGCCGACCGACCCGTCCACGGGCGGCACGCGCCAAAAACACACCAAACATTCCCATGAGGAACTTCACCCAATTCAGCGCCGCGCTTCTCTCCGCGGCCGTCTTCACTGCGACACTGTCCGCCGCATCCGCCGACAGCGCGGACCTGCAGGCGCTCCGCGACCAACTGCGCGCCCTTGAGCAGCAGGTCAAGGTGCTCGCGCGCCAGATCGAGATCAAGGACGAGGCCGCGGTCGCCGCCGCGCCCACGACGCCCAAGATCACCATCAACGACAAGGGCTTCACGCTCGCGTCCCCCGATGGTGCCAACTCCATCAGGCTCCGCGGCCTCGTGCAGCTCGACCACCGCGCCTTCTTCAATGATGGCGGTGGCATCGTGAACAACGCCTTCATCCTGCGTCGCGCGCGCCTCATCACCGAGGGCGTTTTCGCGAAGACTTTTTCCTTCCAGCTCGTGCCTGAGTTCGGTGGCAGCACCGTCAGCATTCTCGATGCGAACTTCGGCA
>JANYBX010000214.1 GCA_025360615.1 Opitutia bacterium | reverse complement strand
TGTAGGAGCGGCTTTACGCCGCGATTCTGAAAAACCATCGCGGCGTAAAGCCGCTCCTACAGTTTCGGAGCGCTCGCGAGCGGGCTGCCTACCGCAAGCTTGGCAAACACGCTCCACTCGGCTGTTTCGTGCTTAAAAAATTCCGATGACGCTCACGCTCGCCACTCTCATTCCCGGACTTCTCCTCCTCGCGCTCGGCGTGCCGCTGGCGCTCGGCAGCTCCCTGTTTGGCGCGGGGCTGAAGGCGTTTCCGCGCTCTACGTTGGCGGCGTATGTTTTCTTCGGCGCGGGTGCGGCGTGGTTTCTCAACAACATCTGGCATCTCTCGATGGCGGACTTCGGCGAGTATCGCACGTATCTGTTTGCCGGCTTCGCCGTCGTCGCCGTGCTGGCGTTCAAGTGCGTGCCGGATTTTCTCGCGGTGCGCGGGTTGTGCGCGGTGGTGCTTTTGGGCGCATATCCATTGCTCTACGGCGACGCCTACATGAATTATGACCACTGGCAGATAAATTTCTTCAAGGTAGCGGTCTATTTGTCCATCGGTGCGGCGATCTGGCTCGGCGCGCAACCTTACCGGCTGCGCGATTTCATCGGCTGGCTTTACGTGCGGCCGGGCCGCGCGCGACTCACGGGCGGCGTGCTGGCGGGCTATGGGCTGTTGCTGTGCGGCGTGGCGTTCACGTATTGAGGCGCGCTCATGGCTGAGGACTCATCCACCGCCGCTGAAACCGCTGCGCCGACTCCGCCGCCGGTGTTGATCGTGATCGCGGGTCCGGCGGGCTCGGGGAAAAGCACGCTGTGCGAGCGGCTGGTGTATGAGACGCCGGGGTTTGCCCGCGTGATCACGACGACGACGCGGAATCCGCGGCCGGGCGAGATCAGCGGATTTCACTATCACTTTCTCACGCCGGAAAAATTCGACGCGAAGATCGCGGCGGGCGAGTTTCTCGAATGGGCCTGGGTGCATGGCGAGCGGCGCTATGGCACGCTGGCGGCAAGTGTGTTGGACCCCCTCGCGGCGGGCCAGAGTCTCGCGATCAATCTCGATGTGCAGGGCGTGGCGAGTTTGCGCAAGGCGGCCGAGCGGATGCCGGCGCTGGGGCGCGCGATGTCCACGGTGTTCATCGTGCTCGATCACGAGCAGCTCGTGGCGCGCATTCGCGGACGCGGTCAGGATACCGAGGAGGAAATCGCGCGGCGGATGGCGACGGCGGAGGCGGAGCTGATCGAGGCGCCGAAGTTTGACTTCGTGATTCACAGCCGCTCGCGCGACGAGGATTTTGCCGAGCTGTTGAAGATCTTGGAGCGGGCGCGGGCGAAGGCGGGGGCGGTCTGATTTAACCACGAAGAGCGCGAAGAGACGCAAAGAAGGCATTCAAACTTTCGCGGTCCTCTGCGCTCCTCGTGGGTAGCTTCCGATTCCGAATCCGCCTCAACCGCCGATATAGCTCATCTCGATCTTCGGGCGCGATTCGCCGGCGGCGAGGAGGCCGGCGCGTTCTTCACTGTAGCGGTCTTCGCGACCGCGCCAAATGCGGTTCAGGTAGTTCGCGAGCTCGACATCGTCGGCGCCGGCGCGGAGGCAGCCGAGCACATCCCAGCCGAGCGCGGCGAAGAGGCAGGTGTAGAGTTTGCCGTCGGCCGAGAGGCGCGCGCGGTGGCAGTCGCGGCAAAACGGCTCCGTGACCGAGCTGATCAGGCCAATCTCGCCGCGGCCGTCGGCGTAGCGGTAACGCGCGGCGACTTCGCCGCGATAAGCGGGGCCGACGGACTCGAGCGGCCACTCGGCGGCGATGCGCGCGACGAGTTCGCGGGCGGGCACGACTTGCGCGGCGGCCCAGTGGTTGGTGTTGCCGACATCCATGAACTCGATGAAGCGCAGCGCGTGGCCGCGCTCGCGGAAATACTGGCAGAGCGTGAGCAGCTCGCCGTCGTTCACGCCGCGCTGGATGACGCAGTTGATTTTGACCGGCAGGCCGAGCGCCGCGGCAGCGTCGATGCCGCGGAGGACGCGGGCGACGCTGAAGCCGAGGCCGTTCATCTTGCCGGCGGTGGCATCGTCGAGCGAATCGACGGAGACGTTCACGCGATCGAGACCAGCGGCGTGGAGGGCGGGAGCCAGTTTTTCGAGGAGCCAGCCGTTGGTGGTGAGGGCGACGTCCTGGATGTTCAGCTCTTGTTTCAAGGCGCGCACCAAGTCCGGCACATCCGGGCGCAGGAGCGGCTCTCCTCCGGTGAGGCGGATTTTTTCGACGCCGAGCGTCGTGAACGCCCGCGCGATACGGGTGAGTTCGCCGAGCGTCATGAGCTGCGGATCGCGGAGGAAGGCGTGGCCGGGGCCAAAAACTTCCTTCGGCATGCAGTAGGGGCAGCGAAAATTACAACGGTCGGTGACCGAGATGCGCAGGTCGCGGAGCGGGCGTTGGAATTGGTCGCGTGGGCCGGACATGGGAAAATGGAGAGGAGATGCGCCGCGGGCGGTCGCGCAAGCGTCATCGTGAAGCCGGCCGTGGGGATTGAGTTAGGAACGCGATGCGGCGGTGGCGTGACGCGCTGTTTACTCTCTGAAAAATCCTGCAATAACCACGCGCCGGCGGTCCTTCGCTCCTGCGACTTCTGGTCCGCTCCCTGCCATCGCCCCTCTCCCTATGCACGCCTTTCGTTTTCTGGCTTCGATTTTTGCCATGGGCTGCGCGCTCGTCGGCGCGCTTCGAGCGCAAAGCAACTACGCCACGCCCTATGCGTTCAGCACGCTGGCGGGGAGTGCGGGCGTGATTGGCAGCACGGATGGCGCCGGTTCGGCCGCGCGGTTCTCCAGCCCGGCGGGATTGGCGGTGGATGGCGGCGGCAACGTTTACGTGGCGGATTACAACAACCACACCATTCGGAAAATCACCCCGGCAGGCGTCGCCTCCACCTTCGCGGGTGCCGCCGGCGTCTCCGGGTCGACGAACGGTCCGACGAACGCGGCGCGTTTTTTTGGCCCCGCCGGGATGGCCTTCGATGCCGGCGGCAACATGTATGTGGCGGAATATTCCAACCACCTCATTCGCAAGATCACCCCGGCTGGCACCGTCTCCGCCTTAGCCGGCGCGACGAGCATCGGCGCGGCGGATGGCAACGGATCCTCCGCGCGTTTTTTCGACCCGGAGGGCGTAGCGGTGGATCGCAGCGGGAATGTTTACGTGGCGGACACGGGCAACCACACGATCCGCAAGATCACTCCCGCGGGCGACGTTTCCACGCTGGCCGGTCTGGCGCTCACTCAAGGCTCGGCCGACGGCACGGGTGCGGCGGCGCGCTTTATTTTTCCGATCAGCATCACGATCGATGCGAGCGACAACTTGTATGTGGCCGACTACGGGAACCACCTGATCCGGAAAATCACGCCGGCGGGGGTCGTGTCCACGCTCGCGGGCGGCGCGACTCTCGCCGGAAGCACGGACGGCACGGGCACGGCGGCGCGGTTTAACAACCCCAATGGCGTCGCGGTGGATGCCGCCGGCAACGTGTTCGTGGTGGAGCGGATCAATCAACTCGTTCGCAAGATCACCCCCGCCGGAGTGGTGACGACGCTGGCCGGTAGCGCGGGTCTGGCCGGCTCCGCGAATGGCACGGGCTCGGCCGCGCGTTTCAGTTCCGCCGTCGGCATCGTGGTGTCCGCCACGGGCGTGGTCTATGTCGCCGACACGATCAACTGCACGATTCGGGCGGGCGTGCCTGCCGCCATCGCGGCGAAGCTCCCCGGCTTCACCGTCCCTCCGTTGATCCCCGCCGGCGCGACGACCGTGGAGGCCCGCGCCCTTGCCGAGCAACCAGGCCTCGGCGTGCTCGTCGCCATCTCGGGCGCATATGCGGTGCGCCCGAGCAGCGGCGGCGCGCAGGCGCTCGTCACCCCGAACTACACCAACCCGCAGCCGTATAATTTGAGCTACGTCGTGCGCCTGCTCGCGAACGGTCAGCCCGATCCGGCCTTCACGAGCGCGCCCGGCGGCGACGGCACGGTCAACACAGTCGCCGTCCAAGCCGACGGCAAAATTCTCGTCGGCGGCACGTTCGCCAGTTTCAACACTGTCTTCTTCAAAAACCTCGCGCGGCTCCAAGCCGACGGCAAAGCCGACGCGACCTTCCTGATCGGCTCCGGTCCCGACGCGCAGGTCAACGCCCTCGCTGTGCAAGCTGACGGAAAAATTCTCGTCGGCGGCGCATTCCAAAATTTCGGCGGCCAGTCGCGCCCCTATCTCCTGCGGCTGAGCACGACTGGCGCCGTCGAGACGGCGTTCGCGCCTGCGCTGAATGGCGCGGTCAACGCCCTCGTGCTCCAGCCCGACGGAAAAATTCTCGTCGGCGGCAATTTCACGAGTGCCGGCGGTGCGGCTCGCAGCCGAATCGCCCGGCTGCTTCCCAGTGGCGCGATCGACTCCACCTTCGATCCCGGCGCCGGAGCCAACGACGAAGTGGTCGCGCTCCTGCTCCAGGGCAACGGCGCCATCGTCGCCGGCGGCGATTTCACGAGTCTCGCCGGGCAGGGCCGCGGCCGGATCGCGCGGCTGTTGCCCACGGGCGCGCTCGATCCGGCGTTCCTCGCCACGGCGACCGCGGACAAAACGATTCTCGCCCTCGGTGTGCAGACGGACGGAAACCTGCTCATCAGCGGAGCGTTCACGGCGGTCAACGGCGTGACCCGCAACCGCCTCGCGCGCCTCGTTTCCGATGGCTCGCTCGACCCGAGCTTCGATCCCGGGGCGGGTTTGAACAACGATGCCCGCGCGTTGCTCGTGCGCAGCGATGGGACGGCGTTTCTCGCCGGCCTTTTCGATCAATACCAAGGAGCGGGCGTCAACGAACTCGTGGCGCTCACGGGCACGCTCGTGGCGACTACTTTTTTGCAGCCGCCTCTCGCGATCACCGTCAACTCCGGCGGCACGGCGCGGTTCATCGGCGACGCGACCGGCCCCGCGCTCAGCTTCCAGTGGCTCAAGGATGGCGTGGCCATTGCCGGCGCCACCAGCGCGGTGCTCACCTTGCCCGGGGTGAATTCCGGCGCGCAAGGCCGCTATACGCTGCGAGTGACCTCTGGCAGCGGCACCGTGATCAGCAGCGACGCCGCGCTCACCGTCGTCACCGGCGGCACGAGCCAGATCGTTAATCTCTCTGTCCTCACCTCGCTCGATGCACCCGATGCCACGTTCACGCTCGGCTTCGTCATCGGCGGCGCTGGCACAAGCGGCGCGAAGCCATTGCTCGTGCGCGCGGCGGGTCCGGCGCTCGCGCAATTTGGCGTGGGCAATCCGCTCGCCGATCCGAAGCTCCAGTTCTTCGCCGGCCCGCAGCTCGCGGGGGAAAACGACAATTGGGCCGGCAGCCCCGCGCTCGCCGCGTTGATGGGGCAAGTCGGCGCGTTTCCCTACGCGGACGCCGCGTCGAAGGACGCCGCGTTCGCCGCCACGGCGAACCTCAGCACGCCGGCCAACTCCGTCGTCGTCTCCACTAACAACTCCACTGGCGCCGTCATCGCGGAAGTTTATGACGCCACTCCGGCCGCCGCCGTCACCGCCACGACGCCGCGGCTCATCAACGTCTCCGTGCTGAAAAACATTCCGGCGGGCGCGACGCTCACCGCGGGCTTCGTGATCGGCGGCACGACTTCGAAGACGGTGCTCGTCCGCGTGATCGGCCCCACGCTCGCGGGCTTCGGTGTCGGCGGTCCGCTGGCGGATCCGCAGCTCACGTTGTTCAACGGCTCGACGCAGATCGCGACCAACGACAACTGGGGCGGCACCGTGGCGGTGAAAACCGCGATGAGTGATGTCGGCGCCTTCGCGCTCGACCCTGCGAGCAAAGACGCCGCTCTCCTCATCTCGCTCGCGCCCGGCAGCTACAGCGTGCAAGCCAGCGGCGTGGGCCCGACGGCCGGCGCGGCGCTCGTGGAGGTTTACGAAGTGCCATGAGTATCGCCTGCGTGATTTTTTGTCGGCGAGCATCTCTTCGCCGGCCTGAATCGTTGCACTCGCACGGCTCAGACGGCTGACCTTTTGCTTCTCTTTCTCCTCAGACTTCCGTTTCGGCCCCGTTCGCTTTTCCACCCGCTTCCACCGCCATGTTTTCGTTCTCCCGCATCGTTGTAGTCGTCGTCGGTTTCGCCGCGAGCCTCCCTGCCACCCTCCGCGCGCAGAGCAACTATGCCACGCCCTACACGTTCTCGACGATCGCCGGCGGGGCCGGCCTGTCGGGCAATGCCGACGGTCCGGTCGCATCGGCGCGCTTCAACGCCCCCTACGGCGTGCTCGTCGATTCTTCGGGTAACATTTTTGTCGGCGACTCCGGCAATCATGCGATCCGGAAAATCAGCGGGGGCGGCGTGATGACCTACGCCGGCGTGGCGGCGCCGACGGCGTTTGGATCGACGGACGGCATTGGCTCGGCGGCACGTTTTCGTTCGCCTCGCTCGCTCGCAATCGACGCGGCGGGCACGCTCTACGTGGCGGACACGGGCAACAATGCGGTCCGAAAAATCACGCCCGGCGCCTTGGTCTCCACCGTCGGGCCGGCGTTCTACAGCGCCCCCGGTGGCATCGCCGTGGACAGCGCCGGCAATGTCTACGTGGCCGACACGAGCAACCACGCCGTGCGGAAAATCGATCTGGGCGGCACCGTCACGGTCTTCGCCGGCAGCGTGGGCACTGGCGGCTTTGCCGATGGCCCCGGGGCCTCGGCCCGTTTTCTTTTTCCGCAGGGCCTTTCCATCGACCGCGCCGGGAATCTCTACCTCTGCGAATTCACCAACTGTACGATCCGCAAGATTACGCCCGCGGGTGTCGTTTCGACGATTGCGGGCAGCGCGAATCAGATCGGCAGCACGGATGCCACCGGCACCGCCGCCCGTTTTAATCGTCCTTTCGGCACGGCCGTGGACGGCGCGGGCAACGTTTTCGTCGCCGATTCCTATAACAACCTCATCCGCAAAATCACGCCCGTCGGCGTCGTCACCACGATCGGAGGCTTGGTCAACTCACCCGGCAGCACGAATGGCGCCGGCTCGGTCGCGCGTTTCGATTCGCCGGTATCCATCTCCGTCGACGGGGCGGGCAATCTCTACATCGCGGAAACCAACAACCACACCATCCGGCTCGGCACGCCGCCCTCCGGGGAAAAACTTCCGGGCATCAACGTCCCGCTGCTCGTGCCCGCTGGCGCGACCGCCGTCGAGGCGCGTGAACTCGCGGAGCAGCCGGGTTACGGCGTCGTCGTCGCGCTCTCGGCGTCGTATGCGGTGCGGCCGAGCGGCGGCGGTGCGCAGGCGCTCGTCGCCCCGAACTACACCAACCCGCAGCCGTATAATTTGAGCTACGTCGTGCGCCTCCTCGCGAACGGCCAGCCCGATCCCGCCTTCACGAGCGCGCCCGGTGGCGATGGCACGGTCAACGCCGTCACCGTGCAGGCCGATGGAAAAATTCTCGTTGGCGGCACCTTCGCCAGTTTCAACACCGTCTTCTTCAAAAATCTCGCGCGGCTCCAAGCCGACGGCAAAGCCGACTCCACCTTCCTCATCGGCTCCGGCCCCGACGCGCAGGTCAACGCCCTCGCGCTTCAATCCGATGGCAAAATTCTCGTCGGCGGCCTGTTTCAGAATTTTCAGGGACAACCGCGCCCCTACCTGTTGCGGCTGAATTCCACCGGCTCGGTCGACACCGCGTTCAGCCCCGCGGTGAACGGCGCGGTGAACACCATCGCCGTGCAGGCCGATGGCAATATCCTGATCGGCGGAAACTTCACCAGCGCGGGCGGCGCCGCGCGCGCCCGCCTCGCCCGGCTGCTCGCGAGCGGCTCGAACGATTCGACCTTCGATCCGGGAGCCGGCGCAAACGACGAGGTGGTTTCGCTGCTCGTGCAGGGCAACGGCGCGATCGTCGCGAGCGGGGACTTCACGACGTTCGCCGGGCAAAGCCGCGGGCGCCTCGCCCGGGTGCTTTCGTCGGGCGCGCTCGACTCGACATTTTCGGCGGCGAACGCGGCGAACGGCACGGTGCTTTGTCTCGGACTCCAAGCCGACGGGAAAATTCTGCTCGGCGGCGCGTTCACCACCGTCAACGGCGTCGCCCGCGTGCGCCTCGCCCGGCTCTCGTCCGACGGTGCGCTCGATCCGACTTTCGACCCGGCGACCGGCTTTAATAAGGATGTGCGCGCGATGCTCGTGCGCAGCGATGGCACCGCGTTTCTCGCCGGACTTTTCGATCAATACCAAGGCGCGAGCGTGAACGAGATCGTGGCAGTCTCGGGCAATGTCGTGACGACGGTCTTCCTCCAGGCGCCGCTGGCGCTCGCGGTCGGCGCCGGCGGCACGGCGCGTTTCGTCGCCGAGGCGGCGGGGCCGGGGCTGACGTATCAGTGGCAGAATGAGGGCGTGGCGATCTCAGGCGCGACGAGTTCGGCGCTGACGTTGAGCAATGTCAGCGCGGGCTCCGCCGGCCGTTACACCCTGGTGGTCACCTCGGCCACCGGTGCGACGCTCAGCGGCGACGCCACGCTCACCATCCTCGGTGCGGCGAGCACGAGCCAGATCATCAACCTCTCGGTGCTGACCTCGATCGATGCGCCCGGGGGAGAATTCACGCTCGGCTTCGTCATCGGCGGCGCGGGCACGAGCGGCGTGAAGCCGCTGCTCGTGCGCGCGGCCGGACCGCAGCTCGCGCAGTTCGCCGTCGGCAGTCCGCTGGCGGATCCCAAGCTGCAATTTTTCTCCGGCACCACGCTTGTGGGCGAAAATGACAACTGGAACGGCAGCGCCGCGCTCTCGGGTCTGATGTCACAAGTCGGAGCGTTTCCCTACACGACTCCCACGTCGAAAGACGCGGCGTTCGCTCCGGCGAACCTCACCGCCGTTTCGAATTCGGTCGTCGTCGCGAGCGCGAACGGCGGGATCGGGCCGGTCCTGGCGGAAGTCTACGACGCGACGCCAGCCGGCTCCCTCGCCACCGCGACGCCGCGATTGATCAACGTGTCCGTCCTGAAAAATATTCCCGCGGGCGCGTTGCTCACGGCGGGCTTTGTGATCACCGGATCCGTTTCAAAGACCGTGCTGGTGCGCGCGATCGGCCCCACGCTCGCCGGCTTCGGCGTGGGTGGGACGATGGCCGATCCGCAGCTCAAGCTTTTCAGCGGTGCGACGCAGATCGCGACGAACGACAACTGGGGCGGCTCGGCGGTCGTGAAGGCGGCGATCAACGCCGTCGGCGCGTTCGCCCTCGACCCCGGCACGAAGGACGCCGCGCTCCTGATCGCGCTCCCGCCGGGCAGCTACACCGCGCAGGCGAGCAGCACCGACAACGCTTCCGGCGCAGCGCTGGTGGAGGTTTACGAGGTGCCCTGACGCGCCTTCTCCGCCGCGGAGCCCCGGCGGAACCGGCTCGCATGGGTATTACTTCTGAGCGATGAATCTCCTGCCCGGCCCCGCCCGTTGCAAACACGACTCCATTCCATGTTAACCGCTCCTTTCCTTTCGAAAATTTCCCCAGGGCGGCACGGGCTCCGCCTCTTCGGTTCGCTGATGGGTGGTTTCGCGTTCGCACAACTCGCCACGCTGCGCGCGCAAAGCACTTACCCGACGCCCTACACCATCAGCACCTTTGCCGGTTCTCCCACGCTCACCGGCAGCGCGAATGGCGCGGGCGGCATCGCGCGGTTTTATTATCCGATCAGCTTGGCGACGGATAGCGCCGGCAACGTCTACGTGGCCGATCAGCAAAACTGCCTCATTCGGAAAATCACCCCCGCCGGCGTGGTCTCGACGCTCGCCGGTTCGCCCGGGCTCGCCGGCACCACGGATGGCGGCGGCGGTGGAGCGCGGTTTACCTCGCCCGACGGCATCGCGGTGGACGGCCGTGGCATGATCTACGTGGCCGACGGCCGCATCCGCACGATCACGCCGGCGGGTGTCGTGTCCACGATCACCTCCACGATTGGCTCTTACTGCACCGGCGTGGCGGTGGACGCGGCCGGCACGATCTACGCGACGGAGCGCAGCCAGCAGCGCATTTTAAAAATCACCCCGGCGGGCGCGCTGAGTGTTTTCGCCGGCCTGCTCAACGTCTCCGGCTATGTCGATGCCAGCACGGGCGCGGCGGCGCGTTTTAACCTGCCCAACGGCCTCGCGGTCGACAAAGCCGGCAACGTCTACGTGGCCGACAGCTTCAACCACGCGATTCGCAAAATCACCCCCGCCGGCGTGGTCTCGACGCTCGCGGGCGGCCCCGCGCCGACTCCGGTCTTTGGCAGTGCCGACGGCACGGGCAGCGCCGCGCGGTTTTATGAACCGGTGCAGTTGGCGGCGGACGCCGCGGGCAACATTTTCGTCGCCGACCGCAGCAACCGCACGGTGCGCAAAATCACGCCCACCGGCGTGGTGACGACCCTCGCGGGTCTCACCGGGGTCGCTGCGGGCACGGTCAATGGCGTGGGCAGCGCCGCGCGTTTCAACGATCCCTACGGCATGGCGGTGGATGACGCCGGCAACTTTTTCATGACCGACTATGTTAACCACGTGATCCGCGTCGGCGCGCCGCCCGGCGCCGGCACGGTCGCGGGCATCGCGATCCCGTTGTTAATCCCGGTCGGCGCCAGCGCCGTCGACGCGCGCGCGCTCGCCGAGTCGCCCACGGGCAGCGTGCTCGTCGGCATCTCCGGGAAATACGCGGTGAAGCCGAGCAGCGGCGGTGCGCAGGCGCTCGTCACCCCGAATTACACGAATCCCCAACCCTACAATCTGAGCTACGTCGTGCGCCTGCTCGCGAACGGGCAGCCCGATCCGGCGTTCACCAGCGCGCCGGGTGGCGACGGCACGGTCAACACCGTCGCCGTGCAAGCCGACGGAAAAATTCTCGTCGGCGGCACCTTCGCCAGTTTCAACACCGTCTTCTTCAAAAACCTCGCGCGCCTCCAAGCCGACGGCAAGGCCGACGGGACCTTCCTCATCGGCTCCGGCCCCGACGCGCAGGTCAACGCCCTCGCCGTGCAAGCCGACGGCAAAATTCTCGTCGGCGGCGCATTTCAAAACTTCGGCGGCCAGTCGCGCCCCTATCTTCTCCGCCTCGGCGCGACCGGGGCGGTCGATACGGCGTTCGCGCCCGCGCTCAACGGCGCGGTCGACGCGATCGTCGTCCAGCCCGACGGAAAAATTCTCGTCGGTGGCACCTTCACGAGTGCCGGCGGCGCGGCTCGCAGCCGAATCGCGCGCCTCCTCGCGACGGGTGCGAACGATTCCACCTTCGATCCCGGTGCCGGTGCGAATGACGAAGTCGTCGCGCTCCGGCTCCAGGCCAACGGCGCGATCATCGCCGCCGGCGACTTCACGAGTTTCGCCGGGCAAGCGCGCAGCCGCCTCGTGCGCGTCCTCGCCACGGGCGCGCTCGACTCCACGTTTTCCCCCGCGGCTTCGGCGGATAAAACCGTGATCTCCCTCGGTCTCGAAGCCAGCGGCAACGTCGTCCTCGGCGGCGCCTTCACCCAGGTGAACGGCGTGGCCCGCAACCGCCTCGCCCGCCTGCTCGTCGACGGTGCGCTCGACCCGAGCTTCGATCCCGGCGACGGCGCGAACAACGACGTGCGCTCCGTCCTCCCTCGTGCCGACGGCACGATTTTTCTCGGCGGCCTCTTCGACCAATACCAAGGCGCACCCGCCAACGCCGTCGTCGCCATCGCGAGCACGCCCGTCGCCACGGCGTTCCTCCGCGCGCCGCAGCCGCTCACGGTCAACCTCGGTAGCACGGTGCGCTTCGTCACCTCCGCGACCGGCGTCGGCACGCTCACCTACCAGTGGTCGAAGGATGGCGTCGCGATCGGCGGCGCGACGGGTGCCACGCTCACGATGTCCGGCGCGAGCGCGTCCACCCAAGGGCGATACGCGCTGCAAGTCACCTCCGCCAGCGGCAGCGTGACGGCGGGCGACGCGCTGCTCACCGTCACGAACACGAATGATTTCGGGCGGCTCATCAACCTCTCGGTCCTCACCGGTCTCGGGAGCGGCGAAGGTCTCTTCACCGTGGGCACCGTGATCGGCGGCGCGGGCACGACCGGCCCGAAGCCCCTGCTCATCCGCGCGGCCGGTCCCTCGCTCACGCCACTCGGCGTCGTGGGCGTGCTGCCCGATCCGAAGCTCGATCTGTTTTCCGGCCCCGCGGTCGTGGGCACAAACGACAACTGGGGTGGCACCGCCGCGCTCAGCGCGGCCTTCACCTCCGTCGGCGCGTTTCCCTATGTGAACGCAGTCTCGAAAGACGCCGCTGTCTACAACCCCAGCCTCCCCGCCGGCGGCTACACCGTGCAAGTCAGCGGAGCCGCCGGCAGCAGTGGCAACGTGATCGCCGAGCTCTATGACGCCACGCCCTCGGCCGGTTTCACGCCCGCGACGCCGCGCCTGATCAATGTGTCCGTCCTCAAGCAAATCGACGCCGGCGCGCTCCTCACGGTTGGCTTTGTGATCGGCGGCTCGACGGCGAAGACCGTCCTTGTGCGCGTGATCGGCCCCGCGCTCACGGGCTTTGGTGTCGTCGGCGCGATGGCCGACCCGAAGCTGGACCTGTTCTCCGGCTCGACCGTGATCGCCTCGAACGACAACTGGGCCGGCGACCCGCAGATCGCGGCGGCGGCGGGAGCAGTGGGGGCGTTCGCGCTCACGAACGCCGCGAGCAAGGATGCGATCATGTTCATCACCCTCGCGCCTGGCGGCTACACCGTGCAGGCCAGCGGCGTAAGCTCGACGGCGGGAGCGGCGCTCGTTGAGGTCTACGAAGTGCCGTGAGCAAATTGTTGTTCAAGATTTCCGGGATCGAGGTAGGGCGGGTTATCCCTAACCCGCCGTGTTGGGCTGCGAACCTCCTGCGGGACGGATTCACGTCTCGACGGCGGGTTAGGGATAACCCGTCCTACCTTTTAAATTTTTGGCTCTACGCCGTCTTCGCTTGCTCGCTCATGTGCGCCCCTGCGTTCGCACAGACGCCAAACCCCACCGGCGAAATTATCGCGGCGGAGGGCAAGGTCGAGTGGGCCGACCGGCCGGATCACTGGCAGCCGGCGGCGGTCGGCCGAAAATTGCGCGTGGGCGATGGCATCCGCACCGGCGAATTCAGCCGCGCGACGTTGCGGTTGCCGGCGGGCAGCGTCCTCCGGCTCGACGAACTCACCACGCTGCGCGTGCAGGAAAGCCTCACCAGCGGGAAGCGCACCTCGGCCGTGATCGCGCGCGGCGGCGTGTTTTTCTTCAGCCGCACTTCGCCGGAGGAGTTGGATTTCGCCACCCCCGTCGCCACCGGCGCGATCAAGGGCACGGAGGTGTTGATTCGCGTGCAGGAAAACGGGGCGTCGTCCTTTGTCGTGCTCGATGGAGCGGTGGAGTTGACCGCGAATCAGGCGGGTGGCGCGTCGTCATTCGTCAGCGGGGAAAAGGCTGACGTGCAAACCGACGGGCGCGTGACGCGCACCGCCGTGCTCGACGCCGTCGCGCCGGTGCAGTGGGCGCTGTATTATCCGGCGGTGCTCGATCCGGCGGTGGCCGAGCCCGTGGCGGGTTCGCCGTGGCGCGACGCATGGATCGCCTACCAACGCGGCGCGTTGCCGGCGGCGATTCGCGCCCGACCCGAAGCGACTCCGCCGCAAACCGACGCGGAACGGTTGCTCGCGGCGGCACTGTCGCTCGCGGCGGGACGTTTTGAACTCGCGGAAATTCGCACGTTGGAAAACGAACCCGCCCGAGCGTTGCGCGTGCTCGCGGCGGTGGCCTCGCGCGGTGCGAATGCGCCGGAGGCGAAAACTTTTTCGCCGACGACGGCGACGGGTTGGCTGGCGGTTTCCTATGCGCGGCAATCGGCGGCGGATTTGCCAGGCGCGGTCGCGGCGGCGCGGAGCGCGGCGACGCTCGCTCCCGCCTCGGGCTACGCGTGGGCGCGGGTGGGGGAACTTGAATTTGCGGCGGGCCGACGCGCGGCGGCCGAGGCGGCGCTCGCGACGGCTTTGAAAAATGCTCCGGATCTCGCCAGCGCGCGCGCGCTGCGCGGTTTCGTGGCGGCGGCGGATGGGCGCAGGGCCGAGGCCGACGCGCTGTTCGCCGAAGCGCTCGCACTCGATCCGGCCTTCGCGCCGGCGAGATTGGGCGTGGGTATTCTCGCCTACGGGCGCGGCGAAGCGGAGCGCGGTCGGCGCGAACTCATCGCGGCGGCGGCGCTCGATCCCGTGCAGTCGCTCCCGCGCAGTTACCTCGCGAAGGCGTGGCTCGACTCGGGCAATCTCGACCGCGCCGCCGCCGAGCTCGTGCTCGCCGCACGGCTCGACGCGGGCGATCCCACGCCGGCGCTTTATTCCGCGTTGCTCGCCGAGCGGCAGAATCAACCCAACGCCGCGATCACCGCGCTCGAGCGCAGCGTGGCGCTGAACGACAACCGCCGCGTCTATCGCTCGCGCCTGTTGCTCGATGAGGATCGGGCGGTGCGGCGTGCGAATCTTGCGGCGATTTATGAGTCGGCTGGCGCGCGCGAGATCGCGTTTCGCGAGGCGAGCCGCTCGGTGCGCAACGATCCGGCGAATTTCTCGGCGCACCTTTTTCTCGCCAACGCCTACGACCAGTTGCGGGATCCGCTCCGCGTCAATTTGCGCTACGAGACGCCGTGGTCCGGCTCGCTGTTGCTCGCGCGATTGCTCGCGCCGGCGAATGCGGGAGCCATCGCGCCGTCGGTGGGGCTCGGCGAATATACCGCGCTGTTCGAGCCGCAGCGCTTCACGTTGCAAGGCGAGACCGTGGTGTTCGACGACGGCGAATGGCGGCAGACCCTCTCGCACACGGGCAATCTCGGGGACACGAACTACGCGCTCGACGTGAAGGCGCATCGTTTCCCGGGGAAGAGCCGCAATCAGGATTTCGCGCGCGACGAAGTCACCGCCCAAGTGGCGCACCAGCTCACGCCTGACGACACGGTGGTGGCGACGGCGTATTACGAAAACACGCGCGGCGGCGATCTGCGCGTGGGCGTGCCGCCCGGGCTCGAGGACCTGGAGCGCAGGTTTCACGACAAGCAACTGCCCATCCTCACGACCGGATACCGCCATCACTGGCGGCCGGGCTCGGACACCTTGGTGATGGCCGCGCGCCTGGAGGATGAATCGGGTCAGGACAATCCTCGCTCGGAAATCCCCTTACTGTTCGAAGAAGCGAATGGTCACTACACGCGCCTCGGATTTGACCTCAATGACCGCGCGAAGGGGGTTGGCGATTACAACCGGGTGAAGGTCGCCACCGCGTCGAGCAACCGATTCGCCCTTTATCACCTTGAAATCTCGCACCTCGAACAAGGGGAGAATTTTTCTTTGCAAGCTGGTGCACGCTTCCAGCGCGGGACGTTCGAAGCGCGCAACCGAGTGAGGGAGCTGTCCACCTATAATGGGGTAACGCTGGCCGCCGACCCGACGGACACGGCAGCGGACGAGACTTTTCAGCGGAAGAGCGTTTACGGCTATGCGACGTGGAAATTTGCCCGCAGCTGGTCGGCACTCGCTGGAGCGAGCGGCGATTGGGTCGAGTATCCGGTCAATCTTTTCACGATTCCGCTCACAGCGGGCACGGGGCAGAGAAGTCGGATCTCGCCCAAAGTCGGGCTCGTGTGGGAGCCCAATGAGCGTTGGAGCCTGCGGGCGGCGCACGCGGAATCGATCGGCGGGCTCACCTTCGAGGAGAGTTTCCGGCTGGAGCCCGTGCAGTTCGCCGGCTTCACGCAAGGCGTGCGCTCGCTGATTCCCGAAGCGGTGGGTGCGAATTCGGCGGCACCGAAGTTCGACGTCGACGGACTGGGTGCGACCCTGAAGTGGGCCGGCCGATTTTATTTGGATATCGAAGGGACGGAACGGCGGAGTGAAACACCGCAAGCGCAGGGTATTTTTGCATTTACCCAGCTGGTCCGGGCGGCTCCTCGGCTGATCCAATCTCAACTCGGACTGCGCGAGCGCCAGCTTTCGGTGAATGCGTTTTGGATCATCACGCCGCAGTGGTCCGTCACGACCGGCTTCGACTGGCTGGATACCCGCCACGAGCAAATATTCCCCCTCTTGGCCGCCTACGACATCATCCAGCGCTCCCGGCTCTTCGCGCCGAAGGCGCGCGTGAGCTGGAATTCGCCGAAGGGATTTTTTGCGCAGGCGGAGGCCACGTGGTTCCGGCAGCGCGAGGAGATCCCGACCTTTGCGTTCGCGCGGAATCGGTGGAACACGGATCTCACCGTGGGTTATCGCGCGCCGTCGTTGAAATGGACGGCTTCGACCGGCGTGGTGAACCTGTGGAATCAGGATCTCGCGCTGGGCGCGTTGACGGTGCCGCGGCCGTTGCCCTTGCAGCGGGCTTTTTTCGGGCGCATCACGTGGTCCTACTAGAAGAGCATGGCTTCAAATTTCACGCAGTCCGGTTCGACTGGAGGCGGGGTGCCCTCACCCCGTAAAACGTCAGTCCTCCGGCGACGTCGCTTGCGGGGTGAGGGC
>JANYBX010000175.1 GCA_025360615.1 Opitutia bacterium | reverse complement strand
ATCTCGAGACGGCGCCGTACACCCGAGCGCTCTACGCGAGCGACGCGGCCATCCTTGCGCGCGCGCAGCAGGTCGCCGACCAGTATTGCAGAGCAACGGGCGAAACCGTTTGCCCCTACGGCGACTTGGTGGAATTCTTGGAACTGGAAAGCAAAAAGCAGGCGGAAGCGCTTCGCTCCAAACTTTCCAAGTTCCCTCAACCGCTGGAGGGGGCTGGTCCTTCGTCCACCGAGCTGAACGGGCGAGCTATGCCGCGCACTCTCAGCACTACACGTGCGAGTGAGCGGCGAGCTTCGCCGAAGCCTCGCAAGGATTGGACGCAAGCCGACGAGGAAGCCGCGATGCGCGCCGCCGCAGCGGACGCCTTCACGTCGTCAAAGACGAAGGCCCGCTAGCACGCACGACCGCTGAGAGAGCGCCGACCGCAACGCCCCTAACGGGGCTCGCTCGGAGCTCTCCCCATGACCGCTACACTTGCTGCATCGCAGGCAATTCTCAAAGTTCGATATCCCGAAGGCCGCCTCCCGAAGGCGCTTTACGAAAAGTCCAAGTTCAAGTTTCTCAATACCGTCGAGAAGCGCGAGGACTTCACTGGCGAATTGCGCATGGTGGCGCTGCAGAACGAGAACCCGCAAGGATCCTCGGCCGATTTCGGCACCGCGCTAGGCTCGCTCGCGCAGGGCAATTACAAGCGCTTTCAGGTAACGCGCATCGAGCACTTCGGTATCGCCCGCATCAAGGGGCAAGCGCTGAAAGCTGCCGAGGGGAACGAGGGCGCGCTCGTCGACCTCTGGAAAAACGAGACAGACGGCATCTCGATGACCGAGATGCAGAACGCGGAAATCTACGCGTTCGGCAACGGGTCCGGCGTTCTCGGCCAGGTCGCAAGCGGACAGGCGACGGCGACGATTACGCTTTCTGTTCCGAGCGATGCGGCGAAGTTTTCGCTCAACATGCGCCTTCAGGGCGTGTCGACGAACACGCTCTCGCCGCAGCTGCGAGGAGGCTACGCCGTCGTTACCGGCATCGACCGGCTCAACGGAACCATTACCGTCGCCACGACGTGGACGGGGCAAATCCCGTCGCTCGTCGCTAACGATTATCTCGTTCGGGCAGGCGACGCGGCGTCCGCGGGCGTGGCCACCGTGCTTATGGGGATCCAAGCTTGGATCGCCGGTTCGACGGCCGGAACGCTGTTCACGCTCGACCGCAGCACCGACTCGCTCCGTCTGGCGGGGCAGGTCTACTCGGCGACGGGTGTACCGCTCGAGGAGGCGCTCGTCGAGGCCTCTGCGCTCGTGAATCAGCAAGGCGCGCCGCAGCCCGGGACGTGTTTCTGTCACCCGCGCGACCTCGCGAATTTCAAGAAAGCGATCGGCTCGAAGGTCACGTACCCGAAGGCCAGCGTCGCGAGCACCGTCGCCGGCGTGTCGTTCACCGGAATCGAAGTGGAGGGCGACGAGGGGCGCATCGTGCTTCTGACGTCGCCGTTCATTCCGCGAAACGAGGCGCATCTTTTGGACCTCGATTCGTGGAAGCTCGACACCATCGGCCCCGCGCCGCAGTTGCTCGACTACGACGGACCGAACTTCCTGCGTGTCGCGTCCGACGATGCGTACGAGTGCCGATTCGGCATGTACGGAAACATGTATACGAACTCGCCCTACGGAAATATCCGCATCACGGGATTCGGGGCCTGACATGTCGAACCGGAATTATCCCGGCCCGGCGATGTCCGCGACGCTTGGCGCCGTGTACATCGACTACTCCGCAGTGCTGCAGGGGACGGGCGCCGTCACGCTGCCTCACGGCGAAGGCGTGGCGTCGCTCGTCTACGCAGGGTCGACGGGCACGTACACGCTCACGCTGCAAGACGGGTTTCGATACGCCATCACCGCGATGGTCGACATCGAGGCGTCGGGCGGCGGCGACGGTGCGTACGCATCGATTGGCGCCCCCTCGAACGAGGGGAACGGGCAAGCCGTCACGTTTCCCGTCTTCACGCATGCCGCTTCGGGAACGCTCACGAACTTCACGGGCCGTCGGTTGAAGTTCAACTCGGTCCTGAAAAATAGCTCGGTGGGCAAGTGAACAAAATCGCCAAAGCGCTCTCGGGCGCGTCGGAACCCAAAGGCCTTTCGGGCATGGGCGACGACGCGAACGAGAGCGATGCCGAGGAGGGCGAAGAGGTGACTCTCGCCGGACAATCCGTGCTCGACGCCATCGAAAGCAAAGACGCTTCCGAGCTTGGCCGAGCGCTCAAAGCTGCATTCGCCGCACTGGCGTGAAAGACGACGACCATGGGACATATTGCTAATGGGGATACGCTTGGCGACCTCTACAACGGGCTTTACGCCCAGCTCGACGGCTCCGACCGCACACTCGTGCAAGAGGGGCGCGTCAAGGTGCTCACGGCGATTACTCTCGCCGGCCCCGCGACGGCGGCGACTCCACAGGCCGAGGTTCCGCTCGGCGCACTCGCCGTACCTACTCCGCTTAACGGGACGGCGAACCCGCGCCCGTACCGCATCGTAGGAGCGACGTTCACGAGTAACGGCGCGCTCGCGTTCGACCCGACCAACAACGCGACGCTCAACATCATCACCCGCGACGCGACGGGTACCGTCACGGCAACAGCTGCAACCGTCACCACCACGGCGACGGGTACCGGCACTCTCGTGCAGTACCAAACCGTTGCCATCCCCGTCACGGCGGCGAACGCCATCGTGCCGGCGGGCGGGTCGGTCTCGTACTCAATCGCCAAGGGCGGCTCCGGTGTCGCTGTGACCGCCGGCGGCATCCTCACCGTCTTCGCCGTGATGGCCTGAGCATGGCCGCGTCCGTCGCACTCTCCGCGCTCCGCACCCGAGTCCGCTTCGAGGCGGACATGGTATCGAGCACGCGCGCGACGGACGCGGACATCAATCGGCTCATCAACACGCACCTCGCAAAGCTTTACGACGCGCTCGTCGCAGCGGGCCCGTCGGATTACTACATGACGGCGACGACGATCACGACCGTCGCCGGCACAATCTCTTATTCGCTCCCCGCAGACTTCCGCTCGCTCATTGGCGTGTTCTCGCAAGACTCAGCGACGCGCCTACGCGAGATTCAGGAAGTCCCCGAGGGCACGCTCGCCGCGTTCGACGCGCCACAAGGGACGTACAACCTCACGCTCCGCTACGTCGCCGCGCCCCCCGTCCTCGTCGCCGACGGCGACACGTTCGACGGCGTGAGCGGATGGGACGAGCTCATTGTGCAACAGGTCGCCCGTGCGCTCATGCGGCGCGAGCGACGTGACACGAGCGCGTTCGACGCGGCCGTCGCCGAAGAGCGCGACCGGGTGATGCGCAACGCGCCGAAACGGAATCAGAGCGGCCCGCGCTATATCAACGACACCGAGTCGGCCGCGGTCTGGCCGCTGCTTAGCATCGTCGCGAGCATCAACGGATGGCGACTCGATGCGGGCAATTTGAACCTCTATCAGATGAGTGCGGTGTGGCCATGGCCCTGAGCGCGCGCGATCTCATTCTCCCGAACCCGTCGACGGGAAACCCCGTCACCGACGATGCGTTCAACAAGATCAATCGCGTGCTCGCGCAGCTGGTCCCCGGCACGGGAGCCACCGGCCCAACAGGGGTGACGGGAGCGACAGGCGCCACGGGCAGCGGCGTCACGCGGCGGTACGACAACTCGGCGGCGCGCCTCTGGTACAAATGCAACGAAGCGAGCGGCGCCGCGAACCTCGCGAACTCCGGGGCGGCGGGCGCGCTGAACCTCGCCGTGACGTCGCTGACGACGGGCGTAAATTCGTTTTTCAACGACAACGCGGTCTACGCCGTCGACACCGGCTCGATTCGATTTGCGAAGGCGGCCAGCAACGCCGAAGCGCCCGCGCTCGCCGGCGGAACAATCTGGGCGTGGTTCATCCCAGGCCAAATCAACGCGACCTATCACCGGCTTTTCGGCCGAACGAACGACGCGAGCAACGCCATCCTGGACCTGTACCTGGGCCCGAGCGGCGCGCCCGAGGTCCAGTGGTGGCCTAGCGGCGCGGGCGCGAACAGCGGGCTTCCGGCGCCCATCGGTGGCCTTACAGGCTCGGGATACCCGTGCCTCGTCGCAGCGACGTACAACAACACGGCGGGAGGCCTCATCAAGCTCTACTCGAACGGGAGCATGATCGCGAGCGCGTCGTTCTCCGGTATCACGCTCGACGTGAACCGCGCGGCGAACCCGCGGTGGCAGCTCGGCGCGCGCCCGGACAACGCGACGCCGCCGCGCGGGCTGATCCTCGACTGCGGCTACGACAACACGATTTACTCCGACGCGACCATCAACGCGATGTGGCGCAACGGCTGGGGGATCGTCTGATGCCGCTCCAAGAGCAGGTCGTCGCGTTCCCCCTCGTCGGCGGCGTCGATGAAGCGTCGCACCCGCGGCTTTGTTCGCGCCTGCTCGCGTCGGAGAACGCGCGGCAGATCCAGACCGGCGCCATCG
>JANYBX010000137.1 GCA_025360615.1 Opitutia bacterium | reverse complement strand
GAACGCTTCGCTCTCGAATCCGACAATTCCCGCGCCTGTTCCCTTCGCGGGTTTCGGGAGACCGGTGACCATCGGTGTGTGGGTGCGTGCGAGCGCAACATTGGTTTGCCCGGTGATGATGCATGTGCCGGAGACTGCCGCACCCTCGGCATCGGCTGTTTCTTTGGCGTGAACTCCCCGCCAATACTCGCGCATAGAGTCGTCCAGAAACAGCGTGGTTTCGACGGCGAACGTAAGCATGTCGCTACCGAGCGATATTTCTTCACCACCAGAAGAGATGATGACCCACCCCGTATTTTTGGCGTCAGGACGCAGAAATGATGGTGCCGCACCACCCAATGAAGCGCGAAAAGCAAGGAGCGCATCCAAACGTAAATCCCCCGTCGCCTCGCGAGCAGTGACGATCTGCCGCCAGTAGTCTTCGTGCTTTGCGGCGAGCTTTGCCGCCGCGCGTTCGTTGCGCTCTTCGCTTGGATCGCCTGAGAGGCGGAAAATCGCTCCGATATCATCGACGAGAAAATCCGCGACGGTTCCCGAGTTGGTGGCGCGACTGGTCTTGGGCACGTCGTATTCGTAGCCTTTGTTTTTGCGCGGTCCTTCGGTCTGTTGAGGCCCGTTTCCAAGGAGCTTTCCTGTTCGGTCTAGGTGGACAATCCAACGGACAGGCTGATTTCGTCGAAATGCCGGATCATCAAGCAGGTCACGCGAGACGGCGAAGTCGTAGAGATGTTTGAGGAGCATGGTCAGTTGCCTCCTTGGGTGAGGACACGGTCGGGATGACAGTCGAGCCGGGCGTTTTTTAGGGTGGCGTTAAAAAACAGGGGTGCGGGTTTGATCACGGCTGAGGTGGAGCGGAGGCGCTGCGAAGCGAATTCTTTGCGGCGTTTGGTTTGCTCGCCTTTTTTGAGATCGGTGAGGGTCTGGTCAAAATCGGCGGTTTGGCGGGCCTCTTCGTCGGGAGTGAGCCAACGAAAGCCAGCGGCGCGGGCGCGGTGGTCGAAGAGATCGTAGAGCATGAGGCCGAGCGGCTCGTTGGCTTGGGGAACGGTTTGGCCGAGTTCTGTAGTGCGTCGGGCGAGAGCGGCGTGGGCGTCCGGTTCCCAATCAAAGTCGGCGGCGAATTCTCTCATGCCGAGCCCGGGGCGGTGGAAACATTTCCCGGCACGGGCGCGGCCTTCGATTTCGCGGAGGTATTTGGCGAGGTTGTCGCGCGGAGGTTGAGCGAGTGGCGTCAGCCGGACCTCGGCGGTGATGAGGTATTCGACGTCTTGCAGCGCGAGCATGTTGCGTTGGGTGCCATCTTCGGCGCCGCCGCCGGCTTGGATGGGAGACGTTTTCTCGGGCGAGTGCATCCACGTTTTCGCGCTATCGAGGCTGATGACGCGGGTGACTTCGTTGCGGCGGATGGAAATCCACCGGCCGCGTTTCACGACGCGGATGGAGTCGATGAGGTAATACATCTGCGGCTCCCAGAAGATGGCTTCAAGGATGCCGCGGGCGGCGGAGGGCGTCATGACGGGGTAGCTGACGCGCTCCACTTTCATCTCGGGGCGGGTAAAGCAGGCGAAGTCGCCCCAGACGCGGAGGGTGACGAGGTTGGAGTTACTCATAGAAGAAAATCGTCGGGTTGAGTGGTGTCCAAGGTGAGGCCGAGCGCCGGGTGATAGCAGGCGGAGTCGAGGACGAACAGTTCGAGGTTAGGGAGGAGAGGGCGGATGAGCTGGCGAGCTTGCAGGAGCTGAAACTTGTGATGGCGAACATTGACCATGAAGCGCTGGAGACGGCGAAGATCGTCGCGCTCAAAGCGGCGCTGGCCAGGGGCGAGGACGCGGGTGCGGAGTTCGGCGATGAGCGGTTCCGCCCACAGGCCGCCATGCAGGTCGCCGGAGATGATGACGGGGGTGCCGGAGTCTTCGATTACACGGGCTTTGCGGGCGACTTCACGGTAGCGGAGGTAGCTGCGGTCTTCCTGGATGGTGGGCTCGCCGGGTTTGGCGTGGTCGGTGTTGACGACTTGGTAGAGTGACTGGAAGTAGCCGGAGAAAATATCAGAGGACGTGGCGAGGTGTTCCTCGGCGGTGGCGGGTGTGCCGAGCGATGCGAGGGTAAGGGCGGCCTGATCGGAGGCGGAGCTATAGACGCCACGAGGGAGTTTGTGTTCTGCGGGTTTAAAGACGTGGACGGTTCCGTAGGCGGGGGCGCCGTCTTTCTTGAGTTTACCCTCGCGGTTGCAGCGACCGGCTACCTGCACGATGGAATCGAGCGGACCGAGGGCACGCCACACCTCGGGAAAATCCACGTCCACGCCGGCCTCGATCATCTGGGT
>JANYBX010000094.1 GCA_025360615.1 Opitutia bacterium | reverse complement strand
CCGGCGATGGGGAGCGCGACTTGGGCGATCACCTTGCCGTCGCGCACAACGCAGACGCCGCCGCGGAGTTTTTTGACCGTGGCGAGGGCGAGCTGCAGGTCGGGCTCATTGGTGCCTGCGATGATGATGTTATGGGCATCGTGGCCGACGGAGCTGCCGACGGCGCCGGCGCGGAGATTAAAATCCTGGAGGAGACCGTGGGCGACGGCGCCGGATTTGCCGTGGCGCTCGACGATGGTGACGAAGCAGAGCCGGTGCTGCGCGAAAAGGTCGCTCCACGTCTGGCCGGGCGCGGGTGCGAGTGAAATTTTTTCGTGGAAAAGGATGATGCCGGGCAGGGCGGTGCGGATGACGTTGGCGGTGACCGGAGTCGTCGGAAGCGCGGGCGTGAGCGTGAGTTTTTTCTTAGGGAGTTTTACCGTCTGATAGGCGGCGCGTGGGTAGCGGTAGCGTATCGAGAGGGCGCGCTCGAGGAGCGGGGTGATCCGGCGGTTTTCCACGACGAGTTCGCCGCCATACCAGGTGCATTGCGGTTCGAGCGCGTCGTTGAGGAGGACGATGTCGGCGCGGCGCGCGGGGGCGAGGCCGCCGATCTCGCCGTCCATGGCGTAGCGCGTCGCGGGGTGGAGCGAGCCGAGGCTCCACGCGGTGGTGGGCGAGAGTCCGGCGACGACGGCTTGGCGGGCGACCCAGTCCATGCCGAAGAGGAAGAGGTCGTCGGCATCGCGATCGTCGGTGCAGATGCAGACGCGCTTGGGATTCGCGCCGAGTTCGGTGACGGCCTTGATCGCGAGGGGAAGCGAATGCCACGGCGTGGTGGGCGGACCGCCGCGAAGAAAAACCCAGACCCCGGCTTCGAGGAAATCGTTGGAGATTTCCCGGTCGATGGCCTCATGCGTGTCGGTGATCCCGCTGGCGGCTCCGGCGGTGACGAACTCGCGGCCGTAGATGTGACCGCAGATGGGCCGGCCCCGCTTGAGGGCGGCGGCCATGATGGCGTGGCTGCGCGGATCCCCCATCGCGACCTGGACGAAATCCATTTTTTCGCCGAGCGCGACGGCTTCGGGCCAGCGGTCGAAAAGCTTTCCGATTTTCGCCGCGGTGAGATCGCCGCCGGCGGTTTCGAATTGCGGCGAGGTCGCGGGGACGGTGCTGGGGACGGTGAGAAAAATCGAGAGCGGGGCTTCGCGCGCGTCAGCGAGCATCCATTCGATGCCGGCGGCGTCGCAGACATTTCCGATTTCGTGGCTGTCGCAGAAGATGGTGGTCGTGCCGTTGAGAAGCGCGCCCTCGGCGTAAGCGCAGGCAGTCATCATCGAACTCTCGATGTGGACGTGAGGATCGACGAGGCCCGGAGCGAGGATGCCACCGGCGGCGTCAAAGAATTTCGTGCGGGCGTTTTTCGGAAGATTTTTTTTCGCGGAGCCAGCGGGTTTCACGGCGGCGATGCGACCGGATTTGATCCAAATCTCACGGTCGGCGTGGATGCGCTCGGTGTAAGTTGAGAGCAAGCGCGCGCCGGTGATGACGAGATCGGGGGCTTCGCGGCCCATCGCGACGGCAGCGAGGGTGCGGGTGAGCGTGTGCAGCGGCGCGACGGAAAAACGGGTCAGGGCCATGCCGCAGGAAAGCAGCTGCGGTGCCAGCAAACAACCCGGATTCGCGGGGTCAGCGCGCGGGGTAAACACGCCTCGACAGCAAAGTCATCGCTCCGAAGAGCGACGCGACGATGAGCGCGAGTTCGGCGACGAGGAGGCCGTGCTTCGAGAGTTGCCAGGCCCAGAAGGAGCCGGTGGCCATCTCGGTGGGTTCGGAAAAAGCGAGCCAGTGCGCGGCATCGGGCGCGCGGGCGAAGACGATGAATTCTCCCGGGGGCGCGGGCACGTAGGCGGCGCGCCAGGCGTCGCCGGGAATTTGATTCGAGGCGACGGGAGCGAGCGCCGCGCCGGTGCGGGCATCGCGGAGTTCGAGAATGACGCCGGGTTCGCCGACGTGACCGGCGGTTTCAAACCTCAGCCAGCCGCCGACGGTCGCGCGAAGGGGGGCGCTGGTGAATTCACGCACGGTCGGAACCGGATCGTGCGGCGAATAAGAGCCCCACGTGGTGCGATAATCGAGGGGATGAGTGGTGGGGGAAAGACCGGGCGCGGGCGGAAGCGCGGGACTGGTCGCGGGGTAGAATGTGCTCCGGTTCACCGCGAGCGGGAGCGGCGGACGGACACTGACGGGCAGACGCGAACGGAGGTCGGGGATGCCGATGCGGCCGATAAAGGCATCGGCGCCGGGGTAGGGAATTTCGTCGTGGTTGAGATGCGCGGCGTCGCCGGTGAGAAGATAGTTGCGGACGTTTTGTTTGGCGTAGTCGTGGTAAACTTTTACCGGCGGCAGATCGACGGCGAGGCTTTGCCGGAATTCGTTAGTCACGCCCCAACTGAAGAGAGCGACCCATGCGACGGTGAGCGCGGCGAACCCGAGGCGAACGCGGGCGGCGAGGAACCCGGCGGTGTAGAGCCACGCGAGCGCGAGGGCGTTGGCGACGAGGCCGGAGAGGATGGTGTCGATGTAGCGCGAGGCGGGCGGCGGGCCGCCGGCACCGCGGGCGTAGCCGGTCGCGAGGAATTGCAGCCAGACCCAGGCGCCGAGCCCTAGAACGAGATAGCCGAAAGCGCGGGCGGCGGGAGAAATTTGTCCTGACGGCCGAAGGAGGCGAACGGCGAGCCACGTCCACGGGAACCAGAGGAGGAGACCGAACCACGGGGTGAACGGCGCGGGCCATTGGAGGCTGCGGAGGATGGTGAAGATAAAGTCGTGAAAATTTTTCGCCTTCAGCGTCGCGTGATAATCGACCTCGTGGCGGGTGAACCAACCGAGGGCGATGACGAGCGTGCAGACCACGGCGGCGGGAAGGATGGCGCGCAGGGTGGTCTCGCGGCGAAACAGGCGGACGCCGAGCAGGCCGATGACGATGACGGCGGCGAAAAAACCGGAGGCCATGCTTAAGAGGCCGAGGGCGGCGGCGGCGGCGGCGAACCACCAGCGCGGGGAGAAGGATTTCGCGAACGGGAGCAGCGCGATGGCCACGAAGGCGAGGGCGACGAGGAAGAACTGCTGTGAGTGGAAACCGCCAAGGACGTTTTGCCACGCCACCGGGATGCCGAGGGCGGCGGCGAGAAAAAGCCAGAGCGGGACGAGGGTGCGCGGGGCGAGATGGCGGCGCGCGAGCAGGAAAAACGCGACGGCGAGGGAGGCGGGGAGGAGGGCGTTGACGGTGGTTTCGAGGCGCTGATCCCACTGGCCGTTGGCGAGGGTCAGGGAGAGGTTGAGCAGTTTCGTGAGGACGACGCGGTGCTCGTTATGCGGAGTGAAGAGCGCGCGGAAAAAATGATCGTGGGTGAACCAAGGCGCGAGGAGGTTGAGCCCCTCGGCGTCCCACTGGTCCCATTCGGGGAGGTCCATCCCGAAGCGGTCGAAAACGGCCCAGCGCGCGCCGAGCACGAAGGCGAAGAGACAGCAGGCGAAGGCGGCGGGCAGGATTCGCTGGAGGGTTTTGATGGCCACGGAGAGCACCAAGGAAACGGAGGATGGAAAATACGGAAGGAGAAAGGCGGTGGCGGAGAGAGGCGGAGCGGTTGAGTGGGTGGGAGGAACGGCGGGCCGAGGTCCGAAGGAGCGCGAGGCTTCAGCCCACCCGAGGTGCGAGACTCAATGAGGGCGCCGGCCGGGGTGGAACACGCCCATGCCTTCGGGCAGAATGGGGAGCCAGACGGGTTCGCCGCGAGCGATCAGGGCACAGGACGCGCGCCAGTTCTGGTCGGGTGAAGGCGGAATGAAAAAGCGTCGGGCATTGGCGGCGAGGGGAAGCAGGAGCACGATAAAATATAGGCGTCGGAAGCGGGGTTCGGAGGTGAGTGCGCACGCGCCGAGCAGCCAGGCGAGGATGATTTTTGGGATGAAGAAATAGCGGTCGCCGTTGATGAGTTCGCTGAGCGTCCAGGTGTCGGGGCGGACTTTGTAGCCGGTCCCGGCGAGCACGAGGAGCGCGGCGAGGAGCAGAGCGAGGCCGCCGGGCAGAACGGCGCGGCGGGTCCAGAGCAGCCACGCAAGGAACGGGGGCACGACGAGCGCGAGGGTAAGGGAGGGGAGTTCGCCGAGCGAGTGGTGTCCGATAAAAAGGGTGGTGAAAGTGCGGCTGCCGATGATCGCGGCGTGATGAAGGGGCGCCCACACGGGGGTGTCGGAGGGGATGGCCCACGCGAGAATCGCGGGCGCGTGAGCGGCGGTGCAGGCGAGGGCGAGGACGAGTAGCAGATAACTCCAAACGGAGCGGCGGCTCCACGCGCGCCACGCGAAGAGCGGCAGAGCGAGAATGACGAACGGGCCGGTGAGGGCGGTGAAAATCAAGAGCGCGACTTCGCCGAGGCGAGCGCTGGGCGCGATGGCATCATCGGTGATCGTGAGGGCGAAGAGGCCGAGCGCGGTGACCCACTGGAGGTTGCAGGTGGTGAGATAAATTTCGCCGTTGTGCGGGATGAGCGCGAGGGCAAGGGCGGCAATCCAGCCGCCGGGCAGCGCGATCCGCGGCGATTGCAGCCACCACGCAATCCAGCCGGTGATCGCGAGCGCGCTCCACGCGTAGAAAGCCGGAATGTGCAACAGCGGCACGGATACGCCGAGCGCCGCGATGAGGCGCGGGAGCAAGTGCAGGTAGCCTTCGTAGGGACGAAAGAGGAGGCCCCAGCCGCCGTAGCGTTCGGCTTCGACGAAGAAGAGCGCGCCATCCTCGGCCCAGAATTGGGGGTTGAGGAGGCTGTCGGATTTGCGAAGCGCAACGAGGGCGACGACGGCCAACGTGACCAAGAGGCGACGTTGCAGCACGGTCATGGGACGAAGGGGCGCGCGGTGGGGAGAAGGGCGGGGCGGCGGCGGGCGCGCCAGGCGGCGAAGCGGGCGCGGAGCGGTTTGGCGACGCGGAGCACGAGGAGAAAACCATCGCCGCGCTCGGCGGGAAATTTTTCCGCGGAGTCCACGACGGCGAGAGTGCAGGGGCGGCGCGGGTGCGTGTTCATGAGCGCGAGGAGGGCGGTGAGGGATTCGCGCGAGAAGACGTGGAAATGGATGTTGATCTCCTCGCCGGCGGCGACGGCGGCGGTGTAGGCGGCGCGGAGTTGTTCGCGCGTGGCGGCGTGGTGTTCGGGCGTCGCCGTAGGGTCCCAGCGACGCCAGTCGAGACCGTCGAGATAGTCGGCGATGTGCGTGCGGTCGCTGGCGGTGGTGCCACGGTCAAAATCGTCGATCATGTGCTGGGGCGGGGTGAGAACCCGCGTATGATCGAAGGTGTAGCGGTGGTCGGGCACGACGAGGTAGAGGATGCCGCCGTGGCGGGTGACACGGGCCCATTCCCAGAGGGCGGCGACGGGATTGGCGGCGTGCTCGAGCACGTGGCAGGTGGCGACGTAGGCGAGGGACGAATCGCGAAACGGGAGCGAGTTAACATCACCGAAATAATCGGCGAGGGCACGCTCTCCGTCGTAAATGGCGTAGCGATCGATGTAGTAGGGCTGGATGCCGGGGATGGGCGACTTGAACGCGCCGATCTCCGCGCCGGCGTGTTTTGCGGGGTCGATCCAGCGCGGAATGCGATTGGCATGGGTCGCCGGCACGGTGGGCTGGATAGCGCGAGAGTCGCGGCGAAATAACCCGAGACGGCTGCGTGGCGCGATGGCGAGCGGCTGGATGGCGCGGGCGGAAAGAGCTCCGGTGCGGGTGCCGTTGGCGAGGACCGCATGGACGGTGAGGGTGAGCGGGGCATTTGGCGAAACGGCGTCGCAACGCGCGTCGATCTGGAACCCCGTGAGCACGGCCGGTGGCAGGGAAAGAGCGGTGTTCACGTCGGGTCGATGCCCGAGGAAATGGGTGAGGCCGGCGAGTTTTCCGGCGGCGTGGATTTCGACGGCGGTGATTTGCTCATGGACGTCGCCGCCGTAGAGCCAGCCTTCAACCCGCAGTGCGCGTGGGTCGCAGGTGGCCTGAGCTAGCGGGGTGTCGATCGCGGCATGCATTGATGGGACGAAAGTGGACGCAGAAAGGATGACAAGCCGGTCGGGCGACCCCGTTCAGATCGCGGGAACCAGCGGAGCTTACGCGCTGCTGGCGACGGCGTAGAGGTTGTAGTGGAGCGCAGTGCCCTCGGGCGTGCGGAGGGGGTAGGGCGTGTGGAAGCCGACTTCGACGCGGGGATAAAATTCGCGGAGCAGAGAACCGAGGCTCCACCGCGTGAAAAAGTTTTTGTGGTCGCCCTCGAGCATGTGCCATGGCGTGGCGAGGTAGTCGTAGAGGTAGCCGAGGAGTTCGGAATTCGGCACGGAGACGATGAGCTGGCGCGGGGCGACGCGGTGAATCTCGGCGAGAAAGGGGCGCGGCTCGTCGATGTGTTCGAGCACCTCGATGCTGAGCGCGGCGTCAAAGGAGTTGTCGGCAAAAGGAAGGCGGCCGGGAGAAACGTGAGTGTGGGGAAGGGCGAGACGTGTGAGCTCGGCGCAGTCGGAGGCGCTCACTTCGGCACCGTGCCAATCGTAGCCTTGGGCGAGGAGGCCGCGGCCGTAGGAGCCGACACCGCAGCCGACATCGAGCACGCGGAGCGGAGGGGCAGGGAGGTGCCGGGCGAGGAGCGCGAGGATTTCTGGGCTCGGCTCGGAGAGGGATGGGCCGGTGGCGAAAATATTTCCGCGGCGCTGGATGGCGACGGTGGTGGCGTCGAGAAGAACGCCGAAGTGGTTGCGGCGATAGTCGCGGGCGATGGTGCGAACGGTGCGTTCGGCGAGCGCGGGAGTGCGGGTGCCGTCGGCGAAGACGGCGTGGAGCGTGAGGGTGAGCGGGGCGTCGAGCGCGGCGGCGGCGCAGTGCGTGTCGATGATGAAGCCGGTGCGCGTGGCGGCAGGGAGAGCGAGGGCGGCGTTGACGTCGGGGCGGAGAGCGAGGGCGTGAGCGTGGCCGACAGGTTGGCCGTTGGCGTGGATTTCGACGGCGGTGA
>JANYBX010000025.1 GCA_025360615.1 Opitutia bacterium | reverse complement strand
ACGGCGCACCACAGGGCGGAGCCGATCAGGGTGAAGATGGAAAATTTCAGGTAGTTGAGGCGCACGATGCCGGCGGGGATGCCGATGAGATGGCGCACGACGGGAAGCAGGCGGGAAGCGAAGACGCCAAAGCTGCCGAATTGCGCGGCCCAGAGTTCGGCTTGGACGACCTTGGCCTCGGAGATGAAAACGTATTTGCCGTAGCGCAGCACGAGCGGCCGGCCGGCCCAGCGGGAGACCCAATACATGAGCGTGGCGCCGATCCACGAGCCGATCGCCCCGGCGATCACGATGCCGGGGAGCGTCATGTTGCCCGTGCGCTGGGCGACGATCATCGCGGGCGGGATGATGAGTTCACTCGGCAACGGGAAGATCGTGCTCTCCATCGCCATCAGCAGCGCGACCATGAAGTAGCCGCCGGACTCGAGGGACTGGGCATACCAGTCGAACAGGGGTTTGAAGAGATCGTGCATGGAGAAAGCGGAAAATAAAAAAGGCAGGCAGTGGAAACTGCCTGCCAGAAAAGGGAGGGGACGGATTAGACGTCGGGCTTGGTCTTGCGGAGACCGGCGACGCGGTCACCGGCTTTCCACTGGCCGCGTTTGCGGAGCAGATCGACGCGTTCGAAGCGCTTCAGGACGTTGCGTTTGACGACGAGGCCGGAGGCGCCTTGGAGGCTTTTGTGCTGGGACATGGTGATTAAAGAGAGGGTTGCGACGAGTTAAAGGGTGGGAGAGTGAACGTCCCCGCGCGCCCATGACAAGTATTTTTCTGAAACGTATTCCGCCCGCATCACAACCCATTCCGGGGTCGCATAGGGGTGTCGGGCGAGGACATGCGCTTCGAGGTCCGCGAGTTGGGCGGGGAGGCATTTAAACGTCAGCCGAAACTCCTCGATGCGACCGCTTTTGCCCGCCCAGAGAAAGTGCGAGGCGATGGGCCCGTCGATCTGCACGCAGGCGGCGAGGCGTTGCTCGACGGTGCTGGCGGCGAGGCGCTCGGCATCGTCACGGTTGGCGACGGTGGTCCAGACGATGAACATGTGCGAGAATTTCGCGCGGCGGAGCGGCGGGCAAGCGGGGAAATTCGCCCTTGACGCTCCTCCGGGCGGGCCTACTTCTCACCGCTTCACAGACGTCAAAATCCCGCGCCATGAGAGAAGATTACATCAAACAAGCCGCCGCCAAGATCACCGATCCGAACGTGCTCATCAACGTGGTCTCGCTCCGCGTGAAGCAGTTAAAGCGGGGCAACCGCCCGCTCGTCGAGTCGCTCGAAAAACTTTCGCCCGAGGATACCGCGCTCCGCGAGATCATCGAGGGCAAGATCAGCTACGAGGCGCTGAGCAGCGTCTGAGCGCACGCAATTCGATTTGAGGCGGCCCGTTCTGCTGGACAGCAGAGTGGCGCCGCCTTTTTTTGTGCAGACTTTGTCCTAAACCCACCATGGCCGCGCAGAAAAAAAACGCCGTCCGTTTCACGGAGATCCGCAACTCGAAGGCGCTCCGCGACTATTCCGTGGACGAACGCTTCGAGGCCGGCGTGCAGTTGCGCGGCACGGAGGTGAAGTCCATTCGCGCCGGCCGCGCGCAGATCATGGATGCGTTTGGCCGCGTGGAAAACGGCGAACTCTGGATGCACAACGCCCACATCGAGACCTACGCGTTTGGCAACACGAACAACCACGACGCCAAGCGCACGCGAAAGCTGCTCCTGCACAAACACGAGCTCCGCAAGATCGCGCAGGCACTCGACGCCGGCGGGCGTGCGCTCATCCCGCTCCGGATGTATTTCAAGGAAGCGCTCGTGAAAGTCGAAGTCGCGCTCTGCACGGGCAAACAAAACTACGACAAGCGCGAGGATTTGAAAAAGAAAGCCGAGCTGAGCGACCTCAACAAAGCCCTGAAAATTCGCCGCTGATGAATTCACCCCGCGACCACGTCACCGTCATCGTGCCCGGCAGCACCTCCAACTGCGGAGCCGGCTTCGACACGCTCGGCCTGGCGCTCACGGTTTATAATCGCGTGACGCTCACGCGCGCCAGCGACGCCGCTCCCCAGCCCGAAACTCCCGCCGACGCGCGGGCCGAGACGATGGTGGCGGACACGGCGGCGGCGTTTTACCGGGCGACGGGGCGTGCGCCGGTGGGTTTCCGCTATGGCATTTCCGGCGAGGTGC
>JANYBX010000229.1 GCA_025360615.1 Opitutia bacterium | reverse complement strand
CTGCGCTGGGAGCGTGGGTATTTCGATCACCGACTGCGTTTGGATGAGGAACGTCTGCCGGTGTTTCGCTATGTTTTTCTCAATCCGGATCGGTCGGATTTGCTGAAACTCGACGAGCAATGGCCTGGGTATTTTTGTGCGCCGGAGGACTGGGCCTGGTTCAAGGAGCAGACGAACGACGAAAGTCCATTTCCGGAGTGGCTGGGCTGAGTGTAGGAGCGGGTTTATCCCGCGATTCTTGGTTCGATTACGCGAAGATCGCGGGGTAAACCCGCTCCTACAGCACGGAATCGCGGGGTAAACCCGCTCCTACAGTTTTTCCATCTCCGCCAGCTTCGTCGCGGCGTTTTCCCAGGAGGTGGTGGCGGCGGTGAGTTGATCCACGATGGCGCTTAACTCGCGGTTCAGGTGGTGGAATTTTCCCTTGTCGGCGTAGGACGCGGGGTCTTCCAAGGCGCCGGTAATCTCAGATTGTTTCGCTTCCAGTTCGGAAACTTTTTTCTCCAACTGGCCGACTTCCTCGCGGAATTTCCGGAGTTCGTTGGGCGTGGGTTTGGATTTTGCGGGAGCCGCGGTTGATGTGGCTAGTTTGGTGGGCGCAGCGGCTTGCTTCGGGCGGGCGTCGGTGAAGCCGGCGGTCAACGCGGCGCGGGCATCGGTCGATTTGGATTTCTCCAAGTAATAATCGTAGTCGCCGGAGTAGGGCGTCAGTCGGCCGCTGTGAACGTGGAGCACCGTCTGGGCCAGCGATTTGATGAAATGCACGTCATGGCTGATGAAGATGAGCGTGCCTTCGTAATTCTTGAGCGCACCGACGAGGGCGTCGATCGACTGGATATCCAAGTGCGTCGTCGGCTCGTCCATGAGGAGGAGGTTCGGCGGTTTCACGAGGATGCGGGCGAGGGCGAGGCGGGATTTTTCGCCGCCGGAGAGGACGGAGACGGGTTTGTGAACGTCGTCCTTCCGGAAGAGAAACGCGCCGAGGATCGCGCGGCCCTGCTGTTCGGTGAGCTGATTTTCGTTCGTGCGGAGCGACATCACGTTTTCAAATACGGTCGCGTCGGCATCGAGATTATCGAGGCGGTTTTGGGCGAAGTAGCCGGGGACGACGTTGCTGCCGAGTTCGCGTTCGCCGCCTTGAATGGGGATGACGCCGGCGAGGATTTTGAGGAGCGTGGATTTGCCGGCGCCGTTGGGGCCGACGAGGACGATGCGCTGGCCGCGTTCGCAGGTGAAGTTGAGATCCTTGTAAACCACGTGTTCGCCGTAGGCCTGGCGCACGTGTTCGAGATCGATGACTTTCAGGCCGGAGCGGGGAGGCTGCGGGAACTTGAAGTTCATCTTGCGCAACTCCTCGGTGGGTTCCTCGACGGCGGCTTCCTTCAGGCGCTCGATTTGTTTCTCCTTGGATTTGGCGCGCGAGGCCATGGAGGCTTTCGCGCCGAAGCGGTCCACGAAAACTTGGAGGTGGGCGATCTCGCGCTGCTGCGTTTTGAAGGCGGCGGCTTGCTGGGATTTACGCGCCTCTTTTTCGGTGAGGAAATTGTCGTAATTGCCGTGGTAGTAGTGAAGCGAGCCGGAGCGGAGCTCGAGCATCCCGGTGCAGAGGGCGTTCAAGAAAGCGCGATCATGGGAGATGACGACGAGGCCGCCGGGATAGCGGATGAGGTATTCCTGAAACCAGAGGAGCGCCTCGAGATCGAGATGGTTAGTCGGCTCGTCGAGGAGGAGGAGGGCGGGCTCGGCGACGAGGAGGCGGGCGAGGTGGGCGCGCATGACCCAGCCGCCGGAGAAGGTCTTCGCGAGCTTCATGGCGTCGCCTTCCTTGAACCCGAGGCCGGCGAGGATTTTTTTCGCGCGGGGTTCGAGCGTGTAGTCGATGTCGTAGTCGTCTTCGTCGGGCTCGAGTTTTTTGCCGCTGGTAGCGATGTGGAGGATGGTTTCGTCGCCGGCGGGGGCGCTCTCCTGGGGGAGGTAGCCGAAGTCGGCACCGCGTTCCCACTCGATGGTGCCGGTGTCGGGTTTTTCCTCGCCGAGGATGAGGCCGAAGAGCGTGGATTTGCCG
>JANYBX010000228.1 GCA_025360615.1 Opitutia bacterium | reverse complement strand
GCTGCGGCACACGAAACGCTCGATCGATTTTGCGGCGCAGGTAAAGGCGCAGGTGCTGGTGTGCCACCTCGGCAGCGTGCGGTTTTTCTGGGGCAACCCAGCGAACAAGCTGCACCAGTATTTGGAAAAGCACCCGAAAGCCGGGCTCGAAGCCGATCCGAAATACGCCGCGCTGACGGCCAAGGCTCTGGCAAAAATGCGGGCGCGGATGAAGCCATATTGGGAGCAGACCAAGGCGAGCGTGGCCAAGGTGCTGGACTATGCGGCCGCGAAGAACGTGAAGCTAGGCTTGGAAAACCGCGAGGCCTTCGAGGAACTGCCCCTCGACGGAGATTACGCGGAGTTCGTTGCCGGGCTGCCGGCGGCGTCGGCGGGTTATTGGCACGACACCGGGCACGCGGACATCAAGCAGACATTGGGCGTGCTCAACCATCGCGCCCACTTGGAAAAAAACGCGCCGCGACTGCTGGGCTTCCACCTGCACGACGTGAACGCCGCCGGCGACGACCACCAGCCGATCGGTGCCGGGCAGATAGATTTCAAGATGGTCAGCGAGTTTTGGAAACCCGAGCATCTGCTCATTCTGGAACTGAGTCCGCGGGTGAAGATGGAGGACGTGGCGCTGTCGAAGGAGCGGCTCGAGGCTCTGATCGCGAAATAGAGCGCGGCGGTTGAGCGGAGGTGCGCTGCGCCAGAATTTCCGTGATCCAACGCCGATGCGGTCCGGAGAGGGTGATTGCATCGAGCGTGGTGAGCGGAACCCAAATGAGTTCAGGCGGGAGTTTTCCGCGGGGCGATGGGGTGGCGTGGATCGACTCGGTGATTTGAAAGCGGGTGATGGCGCGTTTCTTTTTGGCGAGCAGCGGGCCCCTGGCGGCGGTGGCTCCGGTGAAACCCAAGTGTTCGGCGGAGGGCAATTCGTGCTGGTCAGCGAGACGCTTGGAGTCGGTCGCGGCTCGGTGGAGGAGGAGCGATCCGTCGCGTTCGCACCAGACGCGGGTCACGATGCGTTGCTCGATTTTTTTCGCGGCAAGACGGGGATAGGCGGCGGGATCGCCGGTGCGCGCTGCGGCGCAGAAGGCGCGCACGGGGCAGGTGAGGCAGAGCGGGTTTTGGCGGAAGCAGACGGTCGCACCCAACTCCATCATCGCCTGATTGTGATCGCCGGGCGTGGCGGGAGAAAGGATCGCCTCGGCGAGCGGGGTGAAAATTTTCGCGGCGGAGGCGCTGTCGCGAAACTCCGTCGCGTTGGCGGTGAGGCGGGCGAGGATGCGGACGACGTTGCCATCGACACACGCGGCGGGTTCGCCAAAGGAAATGCTCGTGACCGCCGCCGCGGTGTAAGGGCCGACGCCGGGCAGCTCGCGCCATTCGGCGGGCGTGCGCGGCGGCTCGGGCAGGGCGGCGACAGCTTTCGCGAGTTTGTGAAGGTTGCGAGCACGCGAGTAGTAGCCGAGGCCTTCCCAGAGTTTCAACACGCGGGATTCCGAAGCGGCGGCGAGTGCGGCGAAATCCGGCAGCGCGGCGAGCCAACGCGCGAAGTAGGGGAGCACGGTTTTCACCTGCGTCTGCTGGAGCATGAGTTCGCTCACGACGGTTTTGTAGAGCGACGGTGCGTCGCGCCACGGCAGGGCGCGGGCATGGTTGCGATACCAACCGAGCAACGCAGACTGAAAATCGAGTTGGGCGGCGATCAGCCGGGCGGAGGGATTGGCCACGAAAAACACGAGAAGACACAAAAAGGCCGGGGCGGGAAGCCGGGTTTTCTTTTTCGTGCATTTTGGTGCTTTTTGTGGCCATTAACTTCATGGCCAAGAAGCCCGCCGACGATGCGGAAAAACCCAAGAAGCTCAGCACTTATACCATCAAGCTCGACGACGCGCAGATGGAGAAACTTCGCGCCGTGTGCGTGGCCCGCCAGTGGGAGCCGTTTGAAGTGCCGTATGCGCGCTTCGCGTTTCGCGGGCTTGATGTGAACGTGACCGCCTACGACAAGCGCAAGGTCGTCGTGATCGCGGGCAAGGGCACGGAGGACTTCGTGACGATGACGCTCGAGCCCGAGATCACGATGGCGGCGAAGCTCGGCTACGACGAGGTGCTGCACCCGGATTGGTTCGAGGCGCACGCGGGGCTCGACGAGAGCGGCAAGGGCGATTTTTTCGGGCCGGTGGTCGCGGCGACCGTGATCGCGGACAAGGGCATGATCGAGGCGTGGCGCGCGGCGGGCGTGCAGGATTCGAAGAAGATCGTGGACACGCAGATCATGCGGCTAGACGGGCTGATTCGCGAAACGAAGGGGGCCGTGGTGGAGGTGTGCTACTGCCGCACGATGGCGCGCTACAACGAGCTAATGGGGCGGCCCGGCGCGAACCTCAACCGCCTGCTCGCGTGGCAACACGCGACAGCGCTGGCCGACGGGCTGGCGAAGCAGAAGGTGCCGTGGGGTTTGCTGGACCAGTTCACTGAGCAGCCGCTCGTGCAGCGCGAACTGGTGAAGAAAGGCGTGGAAAATTTCGAGCTGCGGATGCGCACCAAGGCGGAGTCCGACCCGGTCGTGGCGGCGGCGTCAGTCGTCGCGCGGGCGGAGTTCGTGCGGGCGATGCATGCGCTTTCGAAGCAGTTCGGCGCGAAACTCCAGTTCGGTGCGAGCGCGCTCGTGAAGGTGCAGGCGAACGAAATTATCCAGAAATTCGGCGCGCGGGCGCTGGGCGACTATGCGAAGCTGCATTTTCGCACGGCCTACGAAGTAGTGTCAGCAGCGGGGAAGCTCGACCAGTTGCCGCTCAAGGCACCGCCGCCGAAGATGGAGTGGCGTTGAGGCGCGGGTTATCCGTAACCCGCAGCTCTGGGTTTCGACCGCATTTTTTCACGGGCCGACTCGCTCCGGCGCGTTAGGGATAACGCGCCCTACCTTTTTTCCGACTCTGCGAGCTGGCGGATGTGGCGCGTGAAATCCTCGTCCTCGCCTTCGAGCAGCTCGGGCAGGGCGGCGCGGAAATCGGAGCGGCGCACCCACTCGCGCATGTAAAGACCTGCGCTTGCGCGGGCGGAGACATTTTCTTCACATGCGCAGCCATGAAACGCCGTCAGCTGCGCGGCTTTGACCTGAAACACATCGAAACAGTCACGAACCTCATCGGCGTCGATGAGGCGGGGCGCGGCGCGCTCGCGGGCCCCGTGGTGGCCGGCGCGGTGCTTGTGACGCGCGATTTTTTGGAGAGCCGCTGGGCCGATGCGAACGCGCGCCGGATCAACGACTCCAAACAACTCACGCCCGCCGAGCGCGATGCGCTGTGGCTCGATTTCGAGGCGCTCGCGGCCGAGGGAAAAATCCACGCCAATTTCGGCTCGGCCGACGTGACCGAGATCGCGCAGTTCAACATTCTCGGTGCGACGAAGCTTGCGATGCGGCGCGCGCTCGGGGGGATTTATCCGCCGAGCGCGTTCGAGCGGAAGATCGAGCCGGATCTGTTCGCGGCGCCGGAGGAGGTCGCGAATTTTCAGCCGACCGTATCGGCGCGCGTGCTGATCGACGGGCTCGCGTTGCGGAACTTTCCGTATCCGCATACGGCGATCGTGAACGGCGACGGGCGTTCGCTCTGCATCGCGATGGCTTCGATCATCGCCAAGGTGACGCGGGATCGGTTGATGAACGACCTTGACGTGCATTTTCCAGGCTACGGTTTCGCCGGACACAAGGGCTACGGCACCGAGGAGCATCGCGAGGCCGTGCTCCGGCTCGGGCGCACGCCGCAGCACCGCGAGATGTTTTTGCGCAACCTGCTCGCCGGACGCACGGACCCGGCGCAGATGGATTTTCTGAGCGGCGGGTAGGGTGCGTTCTCCCCGCAGCGGGTTCGTTCGGCAGCTTTTAAATTACGGCAGAGAAGCAGGGATGCCCACCTGCTGAATCCCAGCGCGCCGGCTGGCGCCCAGAAACGGCGCGACCGCCTCTGCATCCATCTGATTCGGTGATCAAATTGGGAGGCTTAGCTAAGGTGGTCCTCTATCACCAGGCCGACGGTGACCTTGTAACATGCGAAACGGCAAAGCTTCTTGCTCAACTCGCCATGGCTTCACACCACCGCTAGTCGCGATGAAATCACACCGTGGCGTGAGCAGCGCACCGAGGTGAGCTACGAATCGTGAGCTACGAATATGACGTTCGCGGGCATATCACGACCATCGCAACCAAGGTGGCGACCGCACGCCCCCCGCGCCGGTGGTTCCCCCCGACCCGCTCGCCGCCCGATTTCCATCGGGAGCGCCTCGCGCCTGCGGCCCTCCCCATAAAACCAACGCAAGGCCAGCCGAGCGGGCCCGACGGACGCTCTTTCCCTGACCTGCAAATAGTGCTTGGCAAAATCCGCCGTCGCCGCCGCGCGCTGAACCTTGCCGCGCCTGAGAAAGCCGATGATATCCCCG
>JANYBX010000508.1 GCA_025360615.1 Opitutia bacterium | reverse complement strand
GGTGCCCTCACCCCGTTTGGACGAAACGCGGGGTGAGGGCACCCCGCCTCCATTTCTACTCTGCGAAGCCGGTGACTATCGCGCGACCGTGGCCCGCGCGCTCGACCTCATCGCCGCCGGAGACTTCCGCAAGATCGTGCTTGCCCGCGCGCAAGATCTGAAGGCCGAGGAACCGTTGCATCCTTTGCGCGTGCTCAATGGCCTGCGGCAGCGATTCCCCGATTGCTACGCCTTCTCCCTCGCGAACGGGCGCGGCCAGAGCTTCATCGGCGCGAGTCCCGAGCGACTCGTGCGTGTCAGCAAAGGCGTGCTCGAAACTGAGGCGCTCGCTGGCTCAATTCGTCGCGGCGCGAGCGCGAGCGACGATGCCACGCTCGCGGCCGCGCTGCTGGGCAGCGAAAAGGATCTGCGCGAACAACGGCTCGTGATTGAGGCGATCACGAGCCGGCTCACCCAGTTGGGGCTGACGCCGGAGTTTTCCGCGCAGCCCGGTTTGCGGCGACTCGCGAACGTGCAGCACCTCCACACCCCGATTCGCGCCGCGCTGGGCGACAACATGCGTCTGCTTCAAGTGCTCGCCGCATTGCACCCCACGCCAGCGGTCGGCGGCACGCCGCAAGGCGCGGCGGTGGCGCGCATTCGCGAGCTGGAGGGATTCCCGCGCGGGCTCTACGCGGGCGCGCTCGGCTGGATGAACGCCCGCGGCGGCGGCGAATTTTTCGTCGGCTTGCGCTCGGCTCTCGTGGATGGCGCAACGGCGCGCGTCTATGCCGGGGCCGGAATCGTGGCGGGCTCCACGCCGAAGAAAGAGTTCGCCGAAACCGAATTGAAATTTAAGGCGATGCTGGATGCATTGCTCTCGTGACGACCTTTACCGCGCTCGACTCCCGCAACGTTAACGCCCTTTGGGGCAATGTGCTCGTTGAGACGCTGGTGCACTGCGGCGTGCGTCAGGCCGTCATCTCGCCGGGCTCGCGCTCGACACCGCTGACACTCGCGTTCGCGGCGCATCCGGGGATCGAGGCGATTCCGGTGCTGGATGAGCGCACGGCGGCGTTTTTTGCGCTCGGGCTCGCGAAGCAGCACGGCGATCCGGTGGTGTTGCTTTGCACGAGCGGCACGGCGGGAGCGAATTACTTTCCAGCTGTGATCGAGGCTCGCGAGTCGGGCTTGCCGCTCATCGTCATCACAGCCGACCGACCGCCGGAGATGCGGGCGTGCGCCTCGGGGCAAACCATCGACCAGCTCAAGCTGTTCGGCGACTACGCGAATTTTTTCCACGAGTTCGCCGTGCCGGAGTTGAGCGAATCGCTCTTTCGATATCTGCGGCAAACCGTGGCGCACGCGGTGGAGCGGGCGTTGCAGCCGAATGCCGGCCCGGTGCATTTGAACGCGCCGTTTCGTGATCCACTCGCGCCCGTTGATGATGGCGGCGCGGCGGCGAAATTCGCGGCGACGATGGATTGGGAATTGTTTTTTTTGCACCTCACGCCGCCGGTGGCGACCTCAGCGGTGGGAGCGATGCCGCAGATTTCGACGGATGTGCATGGCGTGATTGTCGCTGGTCCGGCGCAGCCGGGCGATGCGGCGGCGCACGCGGCGGTGGTGGGGGAAATCGCGCGCCGACTCGGCTGGCCGGTGCTGGCGGATGGCTTGTCGCCGCTGCGCAATCACGCGGGCGTGGTGCCGAATCTCGTCACGACCTACGATGCGATTTTGCGCAATGCCACGGCGGCGGAGCGGCTCAAGCCGGAAGTCGTGCTGTGTCTCGGCGGCTGGCCGACGAGCAAGGTGCTCCGCGCCTGGCTGGAGGCGAGCGCGGCGCCCATCTGGTTGGTCACCCGTCGTGCGGACAATCGCGATGCGCTGCACGGTCGCACACGGCATCTGCCGGTTTCGCTCGCGACCTTTGCCGCCGAGCTGCCGATCTCGACCGATCCGAACGGCTACGAGCGCATGTGGGCGGGCTTCGAGCGCCGGATGCGCGAGGCGCTCGACGGCCGGCTGGCGAAGATGGATGAGATCTTCGAGGGGCGCGCGTCTGCGTTGCTCGCGGCGCATCTGCCGGCGGGCACGACGTTGTGCATCGCGAATTCGATGCCGGTGCGCGACGTGGAATATTTCTGGCCGGCGAACGACCGGCAAATTCGCCCGCTCTGCAACCGCGGGGCCAACGGCATCGACGGCACGCTCGCGACGGCGATCGGCTGCGCGCATGGCGGGGCTCCCGCGGTGTTGCTGACGGGTGATCTCGCTCTCCTGCACGACACGAATGGCTGGCTGCTGCGCGAAAAATTTCATGGGAGTCTCACCGTCGTGCTCATCAACAATTGCGGCGGTGGAATCTTTGAGCACTTGCCCGTCGCGCAGTTCGAGCCGCCGTTTGAGGAGTTTTTTGCGACGCCGCAGAGCGTGGATTTTGCGAAGTTGTCCGCCGCGTATGGCGTGGAGCACACGCTCGTGAACGACTGGGCGCAGTTCACGGCGCTCGTTTCCTCACTGCCGGCGGCGGGCTTGCGCGTGGTGGAGCTGAAGACGGATCGGAAGCGCGATGCGGCGACGCGGAAAAATCTGTTCGCGGAGTTGGCGGCGACGCTGGGGTAGGGCGCGTTATCCTGAACGCGCCGTATCCTTGGGCGGTTCCGCTTGAAGGGGAAACGCGAGGTGCGTGGCGAGCGCGTGGTGGCGAATGCCGTAGAAGCGGGCGAAGTCGCGGATGGCGGCGGCGCGAGTGTCGTCGATCGTGCCGGTGGGGCGCTGGCGCTGCGCGACGATCAGGGTGTTTTTTGCGGTGTGCTCGGTGGAGATAAATTCAAAAACTTTCGTGCGGCAGCCGGCCCATTCGAGCAGTTGCGCGCGGAGGGCGTCGGTCACGAACTCGGCGTGGCGTTCCTGGAAAATACCGTGGCGCAGGGCGTCGGCGAGCACGGGTGGCGCGGCGAGTTGCGGGCGAAGTTCCTTTTGGCAGCAGGGGGCGACGACAAGAAGCGCGGCACCGGCGGCGAGGCCGCGCGCGAGGGCATCGTCGGTGGCGGTATCGCAGGCGTGGAGGGCGATGAGGACGTCGAGGGCGG
>JANYBX010000440.1 GCA_025360615.1 Opitutia bacterium | reverse complement strand
AGATCCTCGACGTGAAAAATTCTTCGAGCGAGCAAGGCAAAGAGTCCTGCATCAGCGCGATCACCGCGCGTTCGCCCTACGGAAAATGGTCGGAAGACATGGTCGCCATGCTGGGCGAATCGCAGGAGATGACGTTCACCTTTTATTACCAGTGAAGGTGCGGCCCGGAATATTTTTGTTGGCGATACTTTCCGGGCTCGCGGCGGGCTGTGCTATTGTCCCCGTTCCGAAGAAAACTATGGGAGCCGGTGTTCATTCAAACGAACCGGTGAGGCCCGGGATTTTTTCCGACAACAAGTTCGGCACGATGAACATCGGACCGACGGCGGTCGATGCGCGGTGGAGCAACTACGGCGTTTACCTCCAGCGCATGATCGAGACGGTGCAAATCCAGTGGGATCGCATTCTGATCCAGAGTTCGCTCTACCCGCCGTCGGGGACGGCGGTCACGATTACCTTCCGTGTGGATTCCGAGGGAGCCATCACGAAGATCCTCGACGTGAAAAATTCTTCGAGCGAGCAAGGCAAAGAGTCCTGCATCAGCGCGATCACCGCGCGTTCGCCCTATGGGAAATGGTCGGAAGAGATGGTCGCCATGCTGGGCGAATCGCAGGAGTTGACGTTCACCTTTTATTACCAGTGAGCGGCTCGGTGAAAAATTTCTGGGTCGCGCTGCCGCTCGGGCGTGGCGTGGAATTGTTGCAGCACGATGCGAACGGCCTCGCGGCTTTTTCCAAGCCCGCCGGCGTGCTTTCCCATCCCAACGCGCCCGGCGAGGAGCCGCGCTCACTGCTCACGGCGAACTACGTGATCGCGGGCGAATATTTTGAGTGGACGACAGGGGATGGCGCGAAACAGCGACTGTGGTTGCTCAACCGGCTCGACGCGGCGACGTCGGGGGTGATCCTCGCGGCGGCGAGTCAGGAGTTGGCGAAGGAGGTCCGCACGCAGTTCAAAGGGAAGCAGGTGAAAAAGACCTACGCGGCGCTCGTGTTCGGGACGCCCTCGAAGGCGGTGGAATTGTGGCGGGATATGCTGCTGGTCGAAAAGCAGGGCGGTCGCATTCGCACCGCCGTCGCGCCCGGCCAGATGCCTTCGGAGAGCCGGATGAGTGTCGTCCGTCCGGGACGCGGCGAGCCGAAGATTAGTCTCATCAAACTGGAGCCCGTCACCGGGCGCAGTCATCAGCTCCGGGTGCAGTGCGCCAAGCGTCATTTCCCCATTATCGGCGACCAGACGTATGGCGACTTCGCGCGCAACCGGGCGTTCGCGAAACAAAGCGGCGTGAAGCGCCTGTGCCTGCATTCCTACGAGACGAGTTTCAGCTACGAGTGGAACGGACGGAGCTACGATTTCGCGACACAGGCGGCGATGCCGGCGGAATTCACGGTGGTGCGCTGAGCGCGGTGCGCGTGCGTCGCGCCCGATCAGGAAACGGGATGGACGGGCGGTGGTGAAACCAACAGCGTTTCCGACCCGCACGCCTCCATGATTCTTCCGAAAACCAACCGTCTCTCCAGCGAACAGCTCAGCGAAATCACCGCCATCGTGGCGGAGTTTGGTTGCACGATTCAGCCGATCATCGGCGCGGTGCGGACGATCTACGCCATCGTCGGCGACGAGCGCGATGAACTCATGATCAACCGGCTCGAAGGCTTGGATTTCATCGAGCGCATCGACCGGATTCAGTCGCCGTTCAAGCTGATGGACAAACGCTCCGACCTCGCGAGCCACCGCATCACCATCGGCGGGGTGACGCTCGGCGAGGAGCTCTTCGTGATCGCCGGCGCCTGCACGATCGATCCGAAAAACCCGAACTATTTCTACGAGACGGCGCAGGCCGTGAAGGAAGCCGGAGCGCACGCACTGCGCGGCGGCGTGTGGAAACCGCGGACGAATCCCTACTCGTTTCAAGGCGACGTGAAGTCGCTCGATATTTTGATGGAGGCGTCGCGCCGCACGGGCTTGCCGGTCGACACGGAAGTGATGGAGGAAGCGCACATCAAACTGGCGCTCGATGCGGGCGTTCACTCGTTGCAAGTCGGTGCGCGCAACGCCCTCAACTACTCGCTGCTCCGCGCCATCGGCCGAGCCATCGACAAGCGCGACACAGCCGTGCTGCTGAAGCGCAGCATTCACATGGGGCCGCTCAACGAGTTCATCTCCGCCGCCGAATACATCGCGGCCTTCGGCAACCCCAACGTGATCCTTTGCCCCCGCGGCACCACGCCGACGCTCGATGGCTACCGCAATCATCCCGACGAAAGCATCACGCCGCTGTTGAAGGAAAAAACTTGGGCGCCCGTCGTCGTTGATCCCTCGCACTCGGTGGGTAAGGCGATCTACGTGCCGGCGGCGGCGCTGGCGGCGGTGGCGTATGGCGCGGACGGACTTTGCATCGAAGCGCACGTCGAGCCCACGAAGGGCATCGGCGACGATCCGAAGCAGGCGCTGACACCGGACGTGCTCAGGAAAACCATCACGCAGGCAAAGCAACTTTGGGCGATCCGGCGGGGGTGAAATCAGGGACAAAGGAAGGGCTTGCTTGACGAGTGTGGCCTCATGAGGCCACATAGCGTTATGAAGCGTAAGAAATCAGTTCCCCCCGTTTACCCCGAGCCGACCGACACGGTGAATCAGCTTCGCGAAGACGCCGCGGCTTACGGATTGCGGCGCGATGTGCTGGGTGTGCGCGAAGTGAAGAACCAATTGTCGGCGTTGATCCAACGCGCAGCCGGTGGTGAGGAAATTATCATCACGAGCGACGGCAAACCGACTGCGATGCTCGTGCGCTACAAGCCGGTGATCCGCGGCAAAC
>JANYBX010000416.1 GCA_025360615.1 Opitutia bacterium | reverse complement strand
GCCTTTCACGACTTGGAATTTCCCAGGAAGGAACTTGTCGCCCATGAACCCAATGTCCGCTGCGGCGACGATAATGAGGGGAAACGGTGCGCCGAGAAAAAAGATCGTGGCGAAGGCCAGTGCCGCTAGCGCCCACATGATTTCGTTTTTCAACGCTCGCTTGCCGATGCGGATGACCGCCGCAAGGACGATGGCGAGCACCGCCGGTTTCAGGCCGTCGAAGATGGCGGTGATCCAGGCGAGATTGCCCCACACCATGTAAACAACACTGAGCCCCCACAGGATGAACATCGAAGGGAGCACGAAGAGCGCGCCCGCGACGATGCCACCCTTCGTCTTGTGCAGCAGCCAGCCGACATAAATCGCGAGCTGCTGCGCCTCCGGGCCGGGCAGCAACATGCAGTAATTCAAGGCGTGGAGAAACCGCTCTTCGCTGATCCACTGCTTTTTTTCGACCAGCTCGGTATGCATGATGGCGATTTGCCCTGTGGGGCCGCCAAAGCTGATGAAACCGAGTTTGAGCCAGAAGCGAAACGCTTCGGCAAAGGTCGGATGAGGGTGGGATTCAGGGACTGGTTCGGTCATGAAGGCTGCAAGACGAGCTGAGCGTGGAACGCTTACTGCGGTTGATAGATTCTGATTTCCGCCTCGTGCCCGCTACGCTTGGGCGCAGCGAGAAAAAGCAGGTCGAGTTCAGGGGAAAAGAAACACGTCCGTGCTCCGTCGCGGGTGGCGATGCGGGCAACTCGCTCGTAGTGGTCGCCATCCCGGCATTGAATCACATCGAGAAAACCCACGCCGCACGACACGTAAAGCCGCTGACGTTTCGCGTCGTAGAACACATCGTCGGTGTCGCCGGAGATTTCCAAATCGGAAACCGAAACGCCTTTATCCGTATCGAACACGACAAGACGGGCGGGATGCCGGCAGCCGACAAAGAGCCGGTGCCGCTCCTCGTCGAGGGCCATCGGGAAATTCGCGCGCCACTTCTCCAGCGGCCATTTCGCGACGACGGTTTTCTTCACGCGATCGACCACTGCGATTTGGTTCGCGTCGGGCACGTTCACAAAAATGCGCGGGCCGTTTGCCTCCAGTTGAAACGCCTCGGGATGAGCCGCGAGCGGGATGCGATGCAGCAATTTGCCCGTCGCCGGATCGACCACGCCCAAAGCACCGTTCCCGAAACCGACGTAGACGAGTTTCGCAGCGGCATCGAAGCGCGCGTTGTCGGCATCATCGAGTTCACCGATCCGCGCGGTGGGTTCGTAGCTCACGGCATCGAAGGCCCGCAACGTGCCTTCACTTCCGTTGGCGACGAAAACTTGTTTGGTCTCCGTAAGGACTAGCACGCCGGTTGGCTTGCTCAAACCGGGGAGGCTTTTCTGGTGTTTGAATTTCGCGAGATCGAGCACCTCGGCAGTATCGTTGCCGAGCGCCGCGACCACGAGGCGCAGCCCCGCTGCGTCGCACGCAAAATGGTCAAAGCGCCCCGAGACTCCGGGCAGTGGAATCGTATGGGTGAGCCGCAGCGGCTGCGAATCGGCTGCACGCCCACTTGAGAGGGCGGCAGCCAATATCACTGAAAGGACGAAAACTCGGCGAAACGTCATGCGGCCCGAATGGGTTTTGATTGCGGATTCCAAGTGTGCCTTTCGCCGCGAGCGTCGCGACACCACGCGTAGAGCGCATCATACACAACGAAGCCGTGAGGAAGCTGCTCATGGTCATCGGCAAAGTTGCGCGAGAGCCCGAGTGAGATCGCAAACAAACCGGCACACGCCGGATGCAACGCGTGCGAGTCGGTGTCCGCGCCGCGCACGATGATTGCCAGTTCAGTGAGAGCCGGATCATCGAGCCGGTATTTTTTCAAAAACGCATCGAACGAGCAGAGCGGCCCGACGTGCGACAGTTCGACGTTTTCCACATCGTAGGGAATCGCGCCGAGTTCGCCCGCCCGCCGGATCACCTCGGCAGACGGGACAAAGATGAACTCAGGTTCCTTGTCGATAAACTGCGCGATCAGCCAAGGGCAGGCTACGCGGTCGATTTTCGGTCGTTCACGGGTGATCCATCTCATTGCCGCCTCACAGGGTTTTGATACGGAGCCGGGTGAACTGAACTTTTGAACCGGCGTGGTGGTTTTGCAGACCGATGAACCCTTTCGCCAGACGGTTCCCGTTGAGGAGCTGACTGACTTGCTGGCCGTCCAGGCGCACGGTGATCTTCGGACCGACCGCCTCGATTTCGTAGCTGTGCCACTGGCCGACGGTCGGCATCGAGCCGACGGTCGGAGCAAGCGTATAAATCGCGCCGGTCGCGTGCAGCGGATCGCCGCCCGCGTTCGTGTCGGGATTGAAGCCCGTGTTGTCGATTTGGATTTCGTAGCCCTGTGCCGCCGCCGGCTTCCAATCGTTCGCGGGATCGGCGGTGCCGAGCGCGGGGATGCGGATGAAGATGCCGGAGTTGTCGCTCGGCGATGAGAGCCGAAAATCCGCGCGCAACACGAAGTCGCCGAATTGCTCTTTCGTGAACCAGAGCAGACCAATGCCATCGACGGCCTCGATGATGTTTCCGCCGAGTGTTTGAAAATGGCCGTTGCCCGCCATCTGCCAGCCGTCAAGTCCGCCCCTGCCAAGCGGCGCAAAACCCAGCTCCGCGCCGAGCGCGGCGCTAACAATTGCAGAGGCCGTGCGACGTGCCAACGTGAGTGCAGTGAGTGATGGATTCGCCGAACCGAGTGCGGGGAAGGTCGCCGGACCCGCGACGTAGGCGTTGCTGACGTGGTGAAAGCGCCCGTCGAGATTGGTGATGGAGGTCGCCGCGTTGGCGTCCATCCAAAGCGTGCCCGCTTCATGATGCGTCGTGCCGAGACCATCGCGCGCCTGCCCGATGACTTTGATCTTGGTCGGATCGTTGTTGGCGAGCGCGTTTGCGAGATCGAGCGCGGCTTTATCCATCGCCGTCCAGAGATCGTTGTCGCCCTGATTCGCGACGATATTCACCCAGGCGCGTTGCATTCCAAACTCATCGGCTTGGTCGCTCAAATCCACCCAGCTCGGCGCGGAGCCGGTTACCTTCGGAAGCGTGGCGTCCTGACTGCCGACCATTTCACCGATGCCACGCAGCGTGATGACGATCCAATCGGAATTCTGGCTCGCAAGCATACTATCGAGGAGGTCGATGTCGGGAATCGTCCGCCACATGGTCGCCTCGGAATTTACTCCCTGCACGGCAGCGGCGGTGACCTGCAGATGATAACGTCCGTTCGCGTTGGAACCGCGAACGAGCAGCGCAGCAGCCTCCAGTTTTTTCGCTACGGCCAGGCCGAGCGCGGAACGATGAATTTGCACCACCGTGTTGCTGCGAAGGTGGGCCATGAGATTGCGGCCCATGAGCGGGGTAGGAAATGACGCTAACGCGATCCGCGTGGACTCGAGCGTGCCGGAAGCCAGCACGACCGCACACTTGGCGGAGATATTCAGTGTCTTCGGCTGGCCGTTTACGCGCACATCGATGGACCGCACCGCCCCCGCGGCGATATTCAATTTTACAGCGTGCGCCCTTGGCACTAAGAACAATCGACGCTGCCAGTCGGGGGTGCCCGCCGCTTCGCGAATCGCGTCCACGAGGATTGGCGCGCTGCTCCACTTGTCGAAACTGAACAAGCCCGAGGCCGGTGCCGCCGCCTGCACGGCGAGAGGTGCGTTCTCGATTTTGTCCACGGTTGCCACGAGTGGCTGCGCGGCCTCGAATTTCTTTTTCAGCTCCTTGAAGAGTGTGCCCGTGATATAATCGTTTGACGGCTTCACTCCGGTTTCCCTCTCCGTGTCGGCGTAATTCGCCTTGAGGAAGGCCTTCAATTCAGCCGGCCAGTGTGCGAGGTCGGCATCTGTGAGCTGTGGCGACCAGCCGCCCCAATACAGCGAGCGCCCACCGAGACAGTAGGCGAGGCCGGGAAACGGCGTCCGACTACGCCACGGCGAACCCCATACTTGTTCACGGGTGCCGGGATCTTGCGCGTTGG
>JANYBX010000401.1 GCA_025360615.1 Opitutia bacterium | reverse complement strand
CGCGACGGCGGCGATCTCCGGCGGCACGGTGGCGGAGAAGAAGAGCGTCTGCCGTTCTTTTGGACAGCGGGCGATGATGTCCTTCACGACGGGCAAGAAGCCCATGTCGAGCATCCGGTCGACTTCGTCGAGGATGAGGAGGTTGATGTCGCGCAGGCTGATCTCGCCGGACTTCAGGAAATCGACGAGGCGGCCGGGCGTGGCGACGATGATGTCGACGCCGCGTTTGAGTTCGCTGCGCTGGTTGCCGTAGCCGACGCCGCCGAAAACGGCGAGCGTGCGGATATCGGTGAAGCGGGCGAAATCGCGGAAGGCGGTCTCGACTTGAGCCGCGAGTTCGCGCGTGGGCTCGAGCACAAGGACGCGCGTGCGGCCGTGGGCGCCGAGGCGCGTGAGAACGGGCAGGGCGAACGCGGCGGTTTTACCGGTGCCGGTCTGCGCGGAGGCGATGAGATCGCGGCCGGAGAGCACGATCGGGATCGCGCGGAGCTGAATGGGAGTCGGATCGGTGTAGCCGGCGGCTTGGATGCCGCGAAGAACCGGATCGGAGAGATTGAGAGACTTAAAAGGCATGGGAGTGAAAAGCTGGCTAGCTGCGCCAGAGGGCAGGAGCGCAGGCAGAGTCAGGTTTCACTCGCAAACGCTCGCGGCTCGTGAGCCGGAGAAAAGAAAAAGACGGAGCACCCGGAGGCGCTCCGTCTGGAATTGATCGTCGGTTTTAAAAAACCGAAACGAATTAGTAACGACGCTCGCCACGGTCGCCGCCGCCGCCGCGATCGCCGCGGTAACCGCCGCCACCGCCGCCGCCGCCGAAACCACGGCCGCCACCGCCGCCGCCGCCGAAGCCGCGACCGCCGCCGCCGCCGAAGGAGCGACCAGCGCCCTCTTCCTTGGGACGAGCCTCGTTGACGGTGAGCTGACGACCGCCGAGGTCGACGCCGTTCATTTTCTCCGTGGCGACTTTCGCCTCATCGGGGGTGCCCATGGTGATGAACGCGAAACCGCGGGGGCGGCCGGTCATCTTGTCCATGGCAACGTAAAGATCGGTCACAGTGCCGAATTGGCTGAAGGCCGAGCGGAGCTCGTCTTCGGTGGTCTTGAAGGAGAGATTACCAACGTATAGTTTGGAATTGCTCATATGATGTAGCGTAGATCCATCGCTCGCTGCCAGTCCGTTCCCACCGTGGGTTTCGAAATCATCACTTGAGCAAATGCCCAGCCTACGACTCACCAGATCCTGTCACCAAAACGCTTTCACTAACGACTGAGGAGCTGAAAACACCAATCACGCGCCTGAAGGCAAGCGTATTTTTCCCGGCGAACATGGAGGACAGTTACTTACTGGCGACAACCCCAGCGAGATCGCAGCGCCGTTCGCACCACGCGCCTCCTTAGTCGAACAACCGATCAATGCTTCGCCGGTCGCGCTTCGTGGGTCGACCCGCGCCGGGAGCGCGAGAGAGGGTTTGCTGCACGCGCAGTTCCCGCGCCTTCGCCCATTCGGCCGGCGGCGTGAGTTCCTCGCAAAATTCGGCCACGCGTTTCGCCCCGATCCGGCCCGGGGGCGCGGCCACCACGCGCAGCGTGCGCGTGACCAGTCCTTGCTGCACCACCACGGTCTCGCCTCCGCGAACGGCGCGAGCGGGTTTGGCGGGGTGGTCGCCCATCACCACAGCGCCGGCGCGGCAGGCCTCGGTCGCGAGCGCGCGGGTTTTGAAAATCCGCACGCCCCACAGCCACTTGTCGAGTCGGGCTGAGTCGGATGGCCCGGAATCAGAGTCAGTCATGCACTTTCAGTCCGCCCCGCCCTGCTTCATTTTTTTGGCGCGCGCAGCGTGCCGCGAATCCAATCGCCGAGAATGTCTTTTTCGTAGTGCAGCGAATCCTGACGATCGAACGTCATGCGCATGTCAAAGGCCATGTCGCGGATGTTTTCTTCGCCGGACTTTACCTTCTGTCCCGCTTCATCGGCGACCTGGTAACTGAACTTGAAAGCGGGCGGGTAGATGGCCTTGACGATCCGCACGTCGCCAAATTGGGCGCCACGCCATGGCTCGAATTCGCCCGCGAGATCGATGTCGGTGAAAGTGATCGTGAGTTTCTGACCGGCGGGCAGCACGACCTCGGCGCGGTCGACGATAAACGTGCGGAGGCGGTCGAGGATGTCATCACGACCCTTGTCAGTGGCGAAATCGCTATCTTTAACGTCGGTGAATTTCTCCGGGTTGACAAAAATCACCTCGGTGCGGGCGGGGGGTTTGGGAGCGGGGCCGGCGGAGAGCGCGAGCGGGGCCACCAAACCGAGCAAAACAGTCGGGAACAGGCGGAATGTTTTCATGGCGGTTATTGGGACTCAGCCTTGCGCGAAAGTGTTCCCGCGCGAGTCATGAACTCGGAATTTCCGTAACAGAACGGTGCGTTCGAGCCGAAGTCGGGCTCACAGCTCGTCGAGCACGCCGTGCAATACGCGGGCCGCGATCTCGGCCACCGCCAGCTCGTTCGCGTCGATGGGATTTTTTCCGGGCTGCCCGCCGGCGAGATCGCTCAACCCGCGCACGATGACGATGGGAATGCGATTCGCATAGGCCACGTGCACGAGGGCCGTGGACTCCATGTCCGTGCAACGCGCTTGCCAGACGCGGAACACCCATTCGCGATACTTCGCGTTGTCTAAAAACACCGTGGCCGCGACGCCGTTGCCGCCGACGGAGACCCTCACGGTGCGCCCCGCTTTCTTCATCGGCGGGATCCTCGACACCGCGTGGCGCGCGGCGGCGAGCAGGCCGGCATCGACGGGGATGAGTTCCAACCGCTCGGCTTTTTCCCCCGACAAATCCGCCGCTCCGGCCCGCGTGACTCCCACACCCGTGGGAAAAATCATCCCGAAATTATCCCGGCCCGGCGGCAGATAGTCGGGACGCACGAAACCGCCCTTGCCGTCTTCGTTCAAATAAGCCGCCTCGCCGTGGTAAGCCCACGCCTCGGGGATGACGACATCGCCCACCTCCAGCGCAGGATCCGTCCCGCCCGCTACGCCGGCGAAAAGCACGTGCGTGATGGGAAAATGATCGAGCCCGAGCTGTAGCTGGTAGGCCGCGTTCACCAGGCTCACCCCGGTGCGAAAAATAATCACGTCCTTCCCGCCCGCCCGCCCGCGCCAAAACTCGACGCCCTTCACGTCGGACCGCGTCCAACCCGCCGCAGCGCTCACGCCGAATTCTTTTTTCAGCGCCATCAGCTCCGGCGCGTAGGCCCCACAGAGCGCATAGAGCGGCTTCACGCCCTCGGCTCCGTGCGTGAAGCCCGTGAAAATCAGCAGGACTGCGATCAAACCAGACTGGATAATCCGCACGTTGAAGATCATGGTCGAGATGAGCAGAGGGGATGCCACCGCGCCAAGGTTAACATCGGAACTTCTCCGGCGTTGCCCCGTCCTTCCTGCTCGTTACCTCCGCTGCCCACATGAAACCCCACTCTGCTTTCTTTCTGGCTTTTGCCTGCCTCGCGCTGTCGCTCCGCGCCGCCGAAACCGCCCCCGCCGTGAAACTCACCCCGCTCGCCGACCGCGTGCGCGTCGAAATCGGCGGCCAGTTTTTCACTGACTACGTTTTCGGCGAAGGCGCATCGCGGCCCTACTGTTATCCCATCCTCGCCTCCGACGGCATGCCGCTCACGCGCAATTTTCCGATGAAGGAAGTCGCCGGTGAGGACACTGATCATCCGTGGCACCGCTCGTTCTTTTTTGCCCACAGCATCGTCAACGGCGTGGATTTTTGGAACGAGGGCGCGGGCGATGCCGGCCGTTCCCCGAAGGACAAAGGCAAAACGGTGCACGACGCCGTGATTGAAACCACCAGCGGCGCCGTGGGCACGCTCCACACGCGCAACCGCTGGGTCGCCCCGAGCGGAAAACTGATCGCCACCGATGACCGCACCCTGCGCTTCCAAGCCGTCGCCGAGGGCCGCTTCATCGATTTCGAAATCACGATCCATGCAACGGCCGATGAGCCCCTGCTCATGGGAGACAACAAGGACGGCACGATGGCCACGCGCCTCGCACAATGGATGACGATGCCGCACCTCGTGAACGCGAAGGACGCCGAGGGGAAAACGATCAAGAAGGAGACCGGCGGCACGGGCCACATCGTTTCGGCGAAAGGCGACAAGGATGCCGCCGTCTGGGGCACGCGCGCCGACTGGTGCGATTACCACGCCGAGCACGCCGGCCAGACCTACGGCGTCGCGATCTTCGACCACCCCCAAAATCTCCGCCACCCCACGTGGTGGATGGCGCGCGACTACGGCCTCTTCGGCGCGAATCCCTTCGGCTGGCACGACTACGAAAAGGAATTCAAGGACCAGCCGCACAAAGGCGACCACACCATTCCCGCCGGCGGCAGCCTCACGCTGCGCTACCGCGTCTTCTTCCACCTCGGCGACGAGCAGGCCGCGCACGTCGCCGCGCACTACGCCGACTACGCGAAGACGAAGTAACTATTTTTCCCGGCAGCCGACCTTCCAGCAGGGCGCGGCCGAATCGCGCCCACCGCAGTCGAGTAAACTTTCCCCGAATCCCCACCCCATGTCTCACTTCACGCGTCGCCATTTTCTAAAAACAACGGCTCTCGTCGCCGCCACCACCGCGCTCTCCGCCCGCTCTTGGGCGCAAGTCGTCGGAGCCAACGGCGAGGTGCGCGTCGCCGTCGTCGGCCTCAACGGTCGCGGGAAAAACCACCTCACCAGCCTCAAGGAAATAAAAGGCGCGCGCATCGCCGCGCTCTGCGATGTGGACCGCGTCCTCCTCGAAAAAACGGCGGCGAAACTCGCCACCGAAGGCATCACGGTGAAAACTTACACCGACGTGCGTGAGCTCCTCGCCTCGCCCGACATCGACGCGATCACCATCGCCACGCCCAACCACTGGCACTCGCTCCTCGGCATCTGGGCCTGTCAGGCCGGCAAAGACATCTACGTCGAAAAGCCCGTTTCGCACAACGTCTGGGAAGGCCGCCAGCTCGTCGCCGCCGCGAAAATGCACCGCCGCGTCGCGCAAGCCGGCACGCAGATCCGCTCCGGCGAAGGCCTGATCGACGCGGTCGCGTGGGTCCGCGCCGGCAATCTCGGCAAAATCACCGCCGCCCGCGGTTTTTGTTACAAGCGCCGCGATAGCATCGGCAAAACCAGCGGCCCTCAGCCGGTTCCCGACACCATCGATTACAACCTCTGGACCGGGCCCGCCCCGTTGATCCCGCCGCATCGCAACACGCCAAAATGGGGCACCGTCCACTACGACTGGCACTGGGTTTACCTCTACGGCAATGGCGATGTCGGCAACCAAGGCATCCACCAAATGGACGTCGCCCGCTGGTTCCTCGGCGAGCCCGGCCTGCCGCGCCACACCCTCAGCATCGGCGGCCGCCTCGGCTACGAAGACGATGGCGACACGCCCAACAACCAGGTGATCATCCACGACTACGCCACCGCCCCGCTGATCTTCGAAGTGCGCGGATTGCCGGCGAAATCCGGCGCGATCGCAGCGACCGGCGGTCTCTCCGAGGCGGAAGCAGCGACCGCCTCGGCCCGCACGATGGACAAATATCGCGGCGTCTCCATCGGCAACGTGATCGACTGCGAAGGCGGCTCCGTCGTCACCAACGGCTACTTTGCCGCCACCGCCTATGACCGCGACGGCAAGATCGTGAAGGAGTTCAAAGGCCGCGACCGCCACATGGCCAATTTCATCGACGTCGTCCGCAGCCGGAAAACCGCCGAGCTCCACGGCCCCATCGACGAAGGCCACGTCTCCAGCGCGCTCTGCCACCTCGGCAACATTTCCCACCAAGTCGGCCGCACCGCCGCGCCCGGCGAGTTGGCGGAAAAAATCAAAGGAAACGCCCCGCTCGCCGAAGCCTACGGCCGCATGGCCGAACACCTCGCCGCCAACGGCGTCGACCTCGGCAAAACTCCCGCGACCCTCGGCCAGCCCCTCGCGCTCGACCCCGGCGCGGAAAAATTCACCGGCCAGGATTCGGCCGCGGCCAACGCCCTGCTCAAACGCGATTACCGGGCGAACTTCGTGGTGCCGCAGTTGGCGTGAGGCTCCGGCCTTAATTTCCCGAATCCATCGCCTCAAGTCGCTCAATTCTCGAGCGTCCCCGTCCCAAACAGCCGGTCGCCAAAATCCCCGAGACCGGGCACGATGTATTTCTTCGCGTTGAGCGTGCGGTCGACGGCGGCGGTGTGGATCGCGGTGCCAGGGTGGTGCTTCTCCACTTCGGCCACGCCTTCCGGCGCGGCGACGATGCAGACGAGCTTGAGATTCGTCGCCCCGTGTTGCTTCGCCACGTCGAGCGCCTGCACCGCGCTGCCGCCGGTCGCAAGCATCGGATCGACGAGAAACACCCGCCGGCCGGGCAGCAGCGGGAGTTTGCAGTAATAATTCCGCGCGACTCCCGTCGCGTGGTCGCGCTCCAAGCCGAGATAGCCGACGCTCACGTCGGGAAACGCGTCGAGAAACGGCTGCACCATCCCGAGTCCCGCGCGCAAAATCGGCACCACGACGAGCGGCTGGTGCGTGAGCACGCGACCGGTCATGGACTCAAGCGGCGTATCGATCCGTTTCTCCTCGGTCTGAAGATCGCGCGTGGCATCGATGGCGAGCAGCAGGCTGAGCTGGTAGGCGAGCGTGCGAAACGTGGCGGGCTTCGTCGTCACGTCGCGCAGGTGCGTCATGATGTGCGCGGCGAGCGGGTGATCGAGCAGGTGGACGGGCATGGGGGAATTTCGATTTTTGATTCTCGATTTTCGATTGAGGAGCGAGCCTTGGGCTCAGGATTGACGGGGGCCGAAATCCAAAATCGAGATTCGAAAATCGAAAATTCTCAGAGCAGATCCCGCTCTACCTTGCGCTCGAGGTAGCGCTCGAATTCTTTCCGCAGCGCCTTCTCTTTGCCGCGCAGGCCAGGCATGAGCGCGAGCCAGTTGTAGACCTCCTCGCGCAGGTGTTTCGGCATCACCGGCTCCATCTCCCGAGCGCGATCGAGCGCCTTCACGCAGGCGGCGGCGATCTCGTCGCACATCGTCTGGGCGTCGGCGCTGCTGTGCTGGCCGGCGAGGCGGATGACCTCCTCCAGCCGGCGATGGCGGCGTTTCAAAATCGCCTTGTAGGAAAGCAGGCTCGGCATGACGACGTTGACCGTGCGCGGATAAAAACTCGCCATCAGGTTCCACGGATCGGAACCATCGCCAGCCTTGCGCAGATCGCTGCGGAGAATGACGCAGGGAATATCCGCGAATTTCGCGAACATGAATTCCACCACCGTGCCGCTATCGAGTTCGGAGCCATCGAAGTTGAACAGCGCGAGGTCGCAGGCGATCAGCGCGCGGATATCCTGGTCGCGCACGGCGCGGGGCGTGGAGCCGCGCGGCTCGAAATCCTGCGGCAGCTCGCAGAGGTAGCGCCCGTGGGATTTTTCGTAAATGGCCTCGGCGAGATACGCGTTGCCGATGAGATGCTTCAGCGTGAACAGCTCGCTGGCAAAGTAGACGGTGGAGCTGCGCGTTTTTTTCTTCATGCGCGGGGCATGTCGCTAGCAACGCACAACTGCGCTCCGTCACCAACGAAATTTTCGCTCGGCGCTACGGCTTCAGGGTGAGCGTGTGCTCCGCCTTGCCGGGCAGAAAAGGCGTCGGTTCACCGCGCACCCAGGCCGCGTGTCCGGCGCGATAAAACGGCGAGAGTGGATGCCCGCTCTGCCCGCCCGGCATGTGAAAAATGCCCTCGGCTTCATGGCCGGGCGACACCACGAAACGCTCGCTCGCGCCGAAATCCGGGCGCTGCACGCGCGGCATGTTGGCATCGCCCGGCAAGGGATCGGCCGGCATGTTCAGCCAAAAGGTCAGCCACGCGGGCAACGCGCGCGCGAGCGGATGCACGATGTGCGCGGTGTTCGCTCGGCCCCACGTGGCGCGGGCGAGGGGCGTGTTTTCTTTCGCGATGTTCGCCAGCGTGTCGTCCACGGCGGTCACGAGCAACGCGTCCCACGTCGAAAATTTCGGATTCAGCAGATGGGCGGGCTTCGCCTGCAACAGCGCCCAAAGCGGCTCCTCATAAGGCAGGCGCGACCACGTAAAGCTGGGGTCGGCTTCGACGCACGGCTCAAAAATCGGGTCGAGCACCCGGCGCGCAACCGCACCGCGAAACGTGCGCACCAGACGGTAGCTCACGGAGTCGACACTCGCACGGCCCTCCCATTTTTCCCCGAGGGCGCGCAGCTCTGCGCGGTCGGATTTCCCGGCGACGACTTCGGGGGTGAGCACGGCGAGCAGGAGTTTTTGCCAGCGCTCGAGCGCGAGCGCGCGATCATCGAGCTGCACGGCCAGCAAGTCGCGCGGCGTCGCGCGCTCAAGCGTCGCGAGGCCATCGCGGATTTGCGCGGCGCGCATCGATTCCATGTAGCCGCCATCGCCCAGCGTCGCGCGGGCCGCGCCGCCGAGCTGGCGGTTGTTGGCCGACCAGATGCGGCCACTGGCCGGCGCGAGCACGGCGGGCACATCGTCGGGGGGGAGCAGGCCGTCCCACCGGCGATCCCCAAACGTCCAAGCCAGTGGGAGGCGGCCGTCGTAGCCCACGCGTTTCGGCAGCCGGCCGGCGATCGTCCACGCGATGTCGCCCGCCGCATCCGCCAGCACGATGTTGAGCGTGGGGATGCCCGTGCGATGCGCGAGGGCGACCGCTTCGGCGGTGGTGCCAACGGTTTCAAAGGCGAGCAGGTTGAAGCTGATCGCACCGGGTTCGTGGCCGACCCAGCGTTGCGCGAGCGGATGGCCGTCGGCGTCGGCGGCGACGATCGGTCCCCAGATCGTCCAGCGGTAATCGACGGTCACGGGTTTCGCGCCTTTCACGGCGATGGTCTCGTGTTTTTCCTCGATGCGGAGCGCCATCTCGTGACCAAATACGCGATACAGGTCGGGTGAAATGCCGATGGGCACCACGACGAGATCGCTGGTGTCGGCGAAGCTGTTGGTCAAACCCCACGCCACGCGGCCGTTGCTGCCCGCGACGACCACCGGTGCGCCGGGCACCGTGACTCCGGTCACACGCCGCTCGCCGCCAGCCTCGGGCCAGACGAGCGAGGCGCGATACCAGGTGCCGGGCACGCCGAGTTTGAAGTGCATGTCGTCCGCGACGAGGGCGGCTCCGCTGGCTGTGTGCGCGCCGGCCAGCGCGAACGCATTTGAGCCGGGCAATTCGCGTTCATCGAAATCCGGGAATGCCAGTTTCGCTCCCCCTGTCGCCGACAACTTGGCGGCGGTTTTGCGCAGATCGATCACGCGGGCGGAGGGCGGCGGAGGCAGTGGCGCGGTGCTGCCATCGAGCGCGGCATCGCGCGGTCCGGCGACGGGCGAGAAAAAAGCGAGTGCGTCGAGCCCGAGTGTCTCGCGCACCGTCAGTAACAGGCGCTCGTGCGACGCGGCGTCGCCCTGCTGCTCCAGCAACATCGCGTAGCCGACGAGCAAACTATCCTCGTCGCGCCACGGCTGGGGCATGGTGCGGAGCACAAGATACTCGAACGGCTTCGCGCCCAGCGCGGCGAGGCCGGCGTTGACACCGGCGGTGTAGGCTTCGATGACCGCGCGCTCCGCCGCGGGAGTGCGGGCGAGCTGATCGCGCGCCCGCGCGCGAAAACCATGAATGCGATTTCCACGGTCAAGCGGGAGCGCGCGGGCCCCGACGAGTTCGGCCACTTCCCCCGCGGCCACGCGACGGAGCAGATCCATCTGGAAAAACCGGTCCTGGGCGTGCGCCCAGCCGAGCCCGCGCGACACGTCGGCCCGGTTGACTCCGTGGATCGTGGTCACGCCCAGCGCATCGCGCTCGATCGTCACCGCCCCGGCGAGGCCGGCCACGGCGACTTCGCCGTCGAGCCGCGGCAAGCTGGAGCGCATCCGAAAATAAAACCAACTGCCCCCCACCACTCCGAGGAGCAGCAGCAGGCCGAGGGCACGGGCGAGCAGACGGAGACGTTTCGAGGCGGCGGGGGACATCGCTGCTAGCAAACGAAGGCCGGGCGCGAATGCGATTACAACGCGAGCTGTCCGCGAATTCGCGCGACGAGCGTCGCGACGGGTTCGGCAATGTCGAGCTGCAGCGCGTCATGCGGGGGCTCCAGCGCGGCGAGTTGCGAATCGAGCATCCCGGGTTTCATGAAATGGCCCGTGCGCGCGGCGAGTCGCTGGCGAAGGAGTTCGGGCGCGCCGTGCAGGTAAACCAGTTTCACGTCGCTCGAATCCCCGACGATGACCCTTCGGTAGCGTTCCTTCAGCGCCGAGCACGTGACGACTGCGCTCTCGCCGCGCCGGAGCGTGGCGTCGATGTGCGCGCGAATCGCCGCGAGCCAGGGTTTGCGGTCGGCATCGTCGAGTGGATGGCCGGCGGCCATTTTGGCCACGTTGGCCGGCGGATGAAATTCGTCGGCGTCGCGGAATTCCCAGCCCAACGCAGCAGAGAGCGCCTGACCGACGGTGGTTTTTCCGCTGCCGGCGACGCCCATGAGGATGACGACTGTCGCGCCCATCAGCTTTCCCACGCGCGGGCGGCCACGGGATCGCGGCCTTCGTCGAAATCGAGATAGTCGAACATCGTCATGACCGGCTTCGCCTCGAGCGCGCTCTCGCCGATGCGCTGGGCGAGGATCGCGGCGCCGGCGTCGCGCCAGCCGCGCTTCATCATGAAACCACTCCAGACCTCGCACTCCTCGTCGGTGCGCGCGCCACCGCGCTCGTGAGACCATGCGAGCACCTGAGCGTCGTCGAGATCGCCGGCGAGCACGCGGGTTTTGAGTTCGTCGTAATTCACTCGCAGAAAATTGCAGCAACGGGCGTCGAAGCCTTTGCCGAGATTGGCGGCGTAGTCGCCGGCCGGCAGGGCGGCGCGCGCGTGCAGGCGGATTTTGTCGAGCATGCGGCCGAAGTAGACGAGGCGGCCGACCTTGGCGAAGGGACTGCGGAGACCGGGAACGAGTGGCATGGGAAATCGCGGGTTAAAAAGCGGATTCAAAATGCCCGCGCGCCGCCGGCAACCGACAATTTCCTCACGGTCCCAAAAAATAGACCACTGTGCATACCGCCGCGAAAATCACCGTCGGCACGATCACCCACATGGGGTTCACCGGCACGTGATAGTGGTCGACCGCCCAGACGACGAGCCAGCTCTTCGCCGCGATCAGCAGCCAGCCCGCCAGCAGAAGCCACTGCGTGCGACGGCTGCGCGGCGGACGCGACGCGAGGCTCACCTCCCGCACAAATCCGCGCTCATCATCCGGCGGCGGGCGGCGCGAGATGAGCTGGAGCAGATTGGCAAACATCGTGGCCGGACGCTAGCCACCGGGGAGAAAAAGCCAAGCGCCCGGGCGACCAAGCCCGCAACTACGCCGGAGCGGCGGACAGGCGCCCGTAGATTTCGCCGAGCGAGCGCAGATAGGCCGCAGTGCCCGCGGAGCGGAGCTGCTCAAGCTGCGACGCACGGTAGCGCCATTGCCAGTTGCCCTGCGGTTTGCCGGGAGAGTTGAAGCGACCTTCCGGGCCGAGGCTGAAAATATCCTGCATCGGAATCACCGCGAGGCCGCTCACGGCGGAGTAACTCGCGCGAATGAAATCCCAGCCAATCTCCTGTCCGCCGACGCGCAGGTAGCGGCGGGCATGATCGCGCTCCTTCTCGGCGGCGGCGGCATACCAGCCGAGCGAGGTGTCGTTGTCGTGCGTGCCGGGATAGATGACGGAGTTGGGCGCGAGATGATGCGGGAGGTAGAGATTCTCGGCGTCGCCGCCGAAGGCGAATTGAAGGATCGCCATGCCGGGCAGGCCCGTCGCGTCGCGCAGCGCGACGACGGAGGGCGTGAGCACGCCGAGATCTTCGGCGATGATTTTCGCGTCTGGAAATGCCGCGTGCACCGAGCGGAAAAAATCGAGTCCCGGGCCTGGCACCCACTCGCCTTTGCGCGCGGTGGCGGCGGGAAACGGAATCCGCCAGTAGGCGTCGAAGCCGCGAAAATGGTCGATGCGCACAATGTCACAAAGCTCGAACGAGGCCCGAAGGCGCGCGCGCCACCACGCGTAGTTGTCCGCCGCGTGGCGCGACCAGACGTAGAGCGGGTTGCCCCAGAGTTGCCCGTCCTCGGAAAAATAATCGGGCGGCACGCCGGCCACCGCGAGAGGACGGCCAGTGACGACGTCGAGTTCGAAGAGTTCGGGATTCGCCCACACGTCCGACGAATCGGCGGCGACGAAGATCGGGATGTCGCCGATAATCTCGATGCCGCGCGCCGTGGCGGCAGCGCGCAGGCGGCGCCATTGGGTGAAGAACAGGTATTGATAAAACGCGTGCGCCTCGGCGGCGACGGCGAGTTGCGCGCGCAGTGGGGATTGTTGCGCGGCGGCCCGGCTGCGCACGGCGGACGGCCATTCCCACCACGCGACGCCGTCATGGTGGTCTTTGAGCGCGCGAAAAAACGCGTAGTCGTCGAGCCACGCGGCTTGGCTTTTCCGAAACGCCGCGAAGGTCTCGCCGTCGTCGGCCAGTGACGGAGAGCCGGTTTTCTTGAAGCGCGCGCACGCTTTCGCGAGGAGCGGCCATTTGCGTTCGTAGAGCGCGCCGTAGTCCACGCGGTCGGGGTCGAGAGCAGCGAGCGGGGCGATTTCGGCCGCAGTCAGCAGACCGCAGGTGACGAGCGCGTGCAGGTCGATCAGGTAGGGATTGCCGGCGAACGCCGAAAAACACTGGTAGGGAGAATCGCCGTAGCCGGTGGGGCCGAGCGGACAGAGTTGCCAGTATTTCAGGCCGGCGGCCTGCAGGAAATCCAGGAAGCGCACGGCGTGTGCATCGAAAGTGCCGATACCCTGGTCACCGGGCAGCGAGGTCGGATGCAAAAGAACGCCGGCCGCGCGGGTGTGGAGCCAGTTAAAAAGCGGGGCACCGGAATCGGAGAGGGTGGACATGCGCAAGGGAGAGAAGTTGGAAGACACCGGAGGCGAGCGCACCCTGAAAAGCAGGGAGCACGCCGAAAGCTCACCCCGCTACTTCAGCCAGCCACCGACCGCTTGAAGCGGGCTCAGTTCGCCGCGACGCGTCACCCACGCGACGACCGCGCGGCGGGCGGCATCGGTTATCTGGGCCTGAGGAAGGGGAAACTCGGCCCGATGCGTGGCGGCCCCAGCCGCGAGGGCATGATCGACAAGCGCGAGGGCGACGAACTCCTGGGGCAGCTTCGCGCCGCGATTCTCGCCGGCGGTTACGTTCGACAAAAATCCCCCGCCCAGCACCGCCACATGAACATCCAGCGAGGCCTCGCGATCACCCGGGTAAAACTCCACGCGACAAACGCCATCGTCGCCGACGACCAAGTTCAAAACGCCGGCGACACCGCCGGGGGCAAGCGGCCCGTTTTGCGGGCGCCATTCGGCGCCATCGCGCACAAAACACGGCGTGTAAACCGAGGCGCTACCCGCTGATTTCGCCCAAGCATACTGGCGTTCCGTAAATTCGCGGGTTGAAAACCGGTCGGGCCAGCCAAGACGGTTCCAATAATCGACGTGAAAAGCCACCGGCACGAAGTCGCGCCACAAACCGGGAGCAGAGCGCAATTCGCCCAGCCAACGCTCGGCCGGCGGGCAACTGCTGCAGCCTTCGCTGGAAAAAAGTTCGATGAGCGCGACGCGGTGATTTCCCGAGCTGAAGCTCTGCTCCGCCGAATGCGCCACTGCGGCCCAGCCGAGAGCAACCGCCCCGAGCCGCACGCTCCTGCAGCGCCGATATAAAATCCCACCGCAAAATAAAAACGCCCTCATGATAATTATCATGAGGGCGGAAACGCCGGTTTATTCCAGCAGGAGGGTTCTTGTCGCGCGTGGCGCGGGGGCAGGATCCGATTTAGGCGACGGACTGCGTCGAGACTTTCGCCTTCCGGCTCCGGAGCTTGGCAATCACCGCAAGGCCGAGGAGGCCGAAGGCTCCCGTGGCAAAATTAGCCGACTCGGGAATCGGGGGCGCCCAGCCGACCAGATCCTGAACCAAGACCGTCGTAGTGGTGCAGGTCGTGGAATTGTAAGAAGAATAGGTGCCATCGATCAAGTAATCCAACGTGCCGCTGGAAAGGG
>JANYBX010000387.1 GCA_025360615.1 Opitutia bacterium | reverse complement strand
GCACGACCGTTTGGTCATCTTCGTCCTGGTGGGGTTCTGTGGAATACGAACGGAACGTGAGTTGATTTCGGAGAGAACCAAGTCCGCACTTCAAGCCGCAAAGAAACGCGGTGTCCGTCTTGGAACCAAGAACCCCGACCGTCAGGTCCGTCTGATGATGGAAGGTTACAAACGCGACCGTCAGACCTTCCTCAACCGTGTCCGTCCCATCGTTGAGGAAATAAAAAAAATGGGGTCAAAACGCTGTCGGAAATCGCACTTTGCATGACTCGTCGTGGTATTCCGACACGGACAGGGAAGACGGTTCGGTTTGGGTCAACGGTCAAAACCGTCATTGGTTGAGAACCGTCGGTGTCTTCTGACCAAGACGAAACTCTTGTTCAAAAAATTGGTGGTGGTGTCCCTGGCACCCCCAGAAATGAAAATCCACCAGGGAGGTATATCCGTATATATGGAAAGGATACGGATAGGAGTGATTGAATCGTGTCGACAACGACGGGATGACGGAGCGGAAATCACGGACACGAAACCCGCTTCACGGACAACGTGTCGAGAAAACCGACGCTTGCTCTTCCAACAATCCCCAAAAAGAATCTAGTTCTCAGGTTCAGCGCCGAGGAAATCTAGAAATATGAAAATACTTCGACCTGTCATCATCCTTTCTTCCGTGTTTATTTTCAGCCTTTCGACCAGAGGTCAGAACGAGGAAACAGTGAGCCTTTTCACAATCGCTGGGTTGTCCGGAACTGTGACTTATTTTGCTGAAAACGGGAAACTACTCCCACAGCCAAAATCTGAGTCTGGAAAAATTGCCACTCCAAGCATTATCCAAGCGAAGACGAGTAACGGAAGTAAAACAAAATACGTGGTCAGCCACAACACCGGCACTGACGAGGTGGCCATGATGCTGGTCGGACAAAGCCTATGCTTCTTCTCTGCCAGCGACCAGATGCACTCATCCCTTACGGTCTGTTTGGACCGTCCCACCGGAGACGATTCGTTCTTGGTTATTGAGACGCTTGTCCGTCCCAATTTTTTGGATGCCATCACTTCTGCCAGGGTATTTTATGGTAAAGCAAAGCCTACGGTTATGTTTGCTTCATGGTTGAAATCTGAAGGCAAAAGGTAGGTTGTCCGTTCATTTACTTCGTCCAACGAACCCACGTCGGATGACGAACCCATCGTGATTTTGACGGTGTTGGACGGTCTCACAGGTTGGCACTTTACCAACCCGACCGACTAAACTCCGTCGCCAATCGCCACCGTAAGCAAGAACTGGATGCGACACTAATAACGGCGATGACAGTGTCCCTCAAAATCTACCGACGAAAGTCTTGTGGGTTCGACCCCCACCCCGGGCACCAGTTTCAGGGAGAAGCAGGGGGCCAAAAGGGGGGAGCAACGCTGCGTTAAAGGTGAGCGACGAGCGGGCGAGCGTGAAGCTGGCTCTTCGAATCAGGCATGCTCTCAACTTTGCCCGCGCCGGGTGACGTTTCTTCGTCCGTTATGGCGCAGGGAGAGGCGCGGGCGCTGAGGGTGGAACACACCGAGGGCGAAGGTGGGACATCAGGGCGCCCGCGCGGAAAACGATCGCGTTCGATGGTGGAGAGGTCGCGGTTTTTTAAGAGCGAAGCTCTGGCCACCAACTCGAAAATACGTTCGAGGTCCGCAGGCGGGAAGTCGGCCCGGGAGATGACGATTTTTCGCCGGGGGCGGGCTCGCGTGAGGGAGCGCGCGCGCGGGGCGCGATCACGGCAATTCGTAGAGCTCGACGAGGGCCTCGCCAGTGAGGCCGCCGACGCCGGAGACTTGCACGGTGTATCCGGCGCCGGCATTCACGGTGGCGACGAAGGCGGCGTCCTTGCTGCCGGCGTTGAGCGCGAAGGCTCCGACGCTGGTGAAGGTGTTCGTGAGGGTGGCGTCCCACGTGTCGTTGGACTGAAGCAGCGTGGTGCCGGAATAGAGTTCGAGTTTGGGATCGGCGAGGGCGCCGGCGACGCCGAAGGCCGTGAGGGTGGGGCCGACGGCGCGGATGAGGATGCGCTTGGTGCCGGTGCCGGAGACGGTGAAACCGGCGATGAGAAGATCGGCGCCGGTGCCGACGAAGTTGCGCGCGGAGACGTTGGTGAGGCGGGGCGAGGTGCCGCTGCCGGTGTCGTAGGCTTCGACGAGGAGTGTGCCAGCGCTCGTGCCGGTGGCTTGCACGGTGTAGCCGCCATTGAGCGATTGGATGAAAGCGGCATCCTTGCTGCCGGCGGTGAAGGAGAAAGCGCCGACGCTCGCGGCGGTCGTGGCGATGTCGGAGGAAACCCAGTTGTCGTTTTCGAGGACCTTGGTTGCGCCGCTGTAGAGGGCGAGGCGCGGGTCCGCCATGACACCCGTGAGGCCAAAGCCCGCGAGAACGGGTCCGCCGGCGCGCACGAGGACGCTGCGCGCGCCGCCTTCCATGGTGAGGCCGACGATGAGCGTGCTGCCGGCGGCGAGAGTGGTGCGGACGGAAAGATTGGAAAGGCGCGAGGCAACGTTGACGGTGAGGACGGCGGCGGAACTGGTGGCGGTGGAGATGCCGTTGCCGACGATGCAGGTGTAGCTGCCAGCATCGGCGCTGGCGGCGGCGGCGATGGTGTAGCTGGCGGCGGTGGCGCCGGAAAGGGCGGCACCGTTTCTATACCACTGGTAGGAAGTCGGCGCGGGCGAGCCGGTGGCGGCGACGCTCAGGGTGACGCTGGCGCCGGTGGTGACGGTTTGCGTGGTGGGCTGCGTGGTGATGGCGACGGCAGTGGTGGCGGAGGGTTCGACGAGGATCGGGGCGGAGGCGAGGGTGAGAGCGAGGCTGGTGCCAGTGAGGCTGCGGGTGGAGGTCGTCCACGTGGGCGTGAGACCGTCGCTCGTGACGCTCGCGGGGACGACGGTGGTGAGCGTGGCGCTCGTCATGCCGGTGAGATTGGTGAGCGTGGTGTTCTGTGCGTCCGGGCTCCATGCGACATATTTCTTGGTGCCGTTGGAGAAAGTAAACTCGACGACCCAAGCGCCGGCGCCGCCGGAGGTGTTGTCGTCGGTGATGGTGCCGGTGGCGAGGAGGCGGGCCGAGGTGAAGCCTTCGATTTTTTGGATGAGGAGCTTCATCGCGTGCCACGATTTCTTTTTGATACTGCCGCTGGAGGTGAGGAGGCCGAACTCGGCGAAGCCGTCGTTGGTGGAGGTCGCGGCGCTGGAGTAGTGGGCGTGCCAGTTGACGTTGAGGGCGCCTTTGCCGAAGAGGAGACAGAGGCGGCGCCACACATCGGCGGCTTGTTCGTCGACGGAAGAGTAGGGTGGCGTGATCGTGGTGAGCTTGCCGCTGGAAATGCTGGTTTCGGTACACCAGATGGGGACGGCGGAGAGGCCGTTGGCGTCGAGGATCGCGCGGTAGTTGTCGAAGTGGAGGGGGAGCGTCCACCACGAGTTGTAGTCGTGGTAGCTGAAGATGTCGAAGCCCGCGGCGCCGCCGGCGGCGAGAAGATCGCGGAGCCATTGTTCGCCTTTGCCGAGAGGGAGGCCGTAGGTGCCGGAGAGGCCGGGGAGGACGACGAGGGCTTCGGGATCGATGGCGCGAATCCAGCCGCGATTGAGCACGAGGAAGGAGGCAAACTCGGCGACGGGCAGGTAGTTTGGGCGGGTAATTTTGCCCTCCATTTCGTTGGAAATTTCCCAGTGGCGCACGACGGATTTGTAGCGGGCGACGCAGGTCTGCACGTAGCTTTGCGTGGCGGCGGAATCGCGGACGGTTTTCCAACCGTCCTTGATGCCGGCGGTGACGTTAAAGGGAACCTGGAGGCCGTAGAGTTCGGTCGAGCCAGCAGAGATGCCGTAGAGCGTGGGCTGGGCGGTGAAGCCGACAGTGGCGTTCATCGCTTGATCGGCGCTGGTGAACGTGAAGACATTGTCGACGAGCTCGATTTGCGTCCAGGTGAGGTCGCAATAGGTGGTCTGGCGCACGAGCTTCACGCCGAGGTCCTGGATGCGGGCGGTCGTGCCGGCGGTGGTGCCCTGCTCGGGCGTGCCGAACGCGAAGGTGAGGCCGATGCGCGCGGCCGGGCTGGGGAGCGTGGCGGAAGCGGCGCCGGCGGTGAGGGTGAAAATGGCGAGCAGCAGGCGGAGCGTGGGCCGGGTGCGGCCGGAGAAATCGTTTTTCATGAGAAGAGGCGGAAGTCCCGGTGCGGTGACACGGGAAGGACGTGCCCGAGGACTGGATTTCCAAGGGCGCGCCTCACTCCTACTTCGGCTCGCGGGAGACAATCTTGATTGTTTCCCGCGAGCCGGGCGTCGGTGCGGTGAGGGTGCGTTTACGGAGCGGAGGCGGAGAATTGGTAACGGCCGGATCCTACAGCGTAGAGGGCGTGGCCGGGTGCGACGCGGAGTGGGTTCACGCCGACGCTTTGGGTGGCGAGCGCCGAGCCTTCGCGCACGGTCGACGGGTCGGAGGTCGGAACGAAAATAAGCGCGGTCGCTCCGGGTGGGATTTCCACGTCGAGCGTGAAGCGGCCGGCTTCGCGTTTCCAGGAGGAGAGGATTTTTCCTCGCGGGGATTCGTGGGTCGCGCGCGCCCACGTGATGTCGCCCACCGGCTGCGGGCGGATCACGATGCGCTGGAATCCGGGCGAGTCCGGCTCCGCACCGAGACCGGCGAGGTCGTGGTAAAACCACTCGGTGATTTGCCCGAGCATGAAGTGATTTTGCGAGGAGGTGCGACCGGCGTCCCACGCCTCGGTGAGACTCGTGGCGCCGCGGGCGAGCTGGTAGCCATAGCCGGGTTTTTCTGTTTGGTGGTTGAGCGCGAAGATCACATCCGAGCGGCCGTCATCGGCGAGAGCGCGGAGGAGAAAGCGGTAGCCGACATCGCCGGCGGTGAGCCCGTGGGATTGGACGTCGCGCACGAGGGCGTCGAGGACGCGGGGGCGCTCGGCGGGCTCGGCGAGGCCGAGGACGAGAGCGAGGGCGTTGGCGGTTTGCGAGCCGGTGGCGTAGCTGCCCGTGGGGGCATCGAAAAATTTCGCGTTGAAGGCGGCGCGGATTTTTTCCGCTTCGGCGGCGTAGCGCCCGGCGTCGTCGGCGCGACCGAGCAGGCGCGCGATGAAGGCGAGCGTGACGGTATCGTGAAAGTAAAACGCGGTCGCGGTAAGCGCGATGGGGGTGAGTTGCGAGCGGCCCGGCTTGGCGGGACCGATGTCATACCAGTCGCCGAGGCCGTGGGAGAGGATACGGCCGGTGGATTTGCCGGCGAGGTAGGCGACGTAGCGCTGCATCGCCTCGTAGTGTCGGCGGAGAGGTGCGAGATCGCCGGTCCACGTGTAGTGCTGCGCGGCGGACAGCACGAAGGCGCTGCCCCACTCGGGGGAATCACGAAAGCCGCCGGAGAATTTCGTGAACTCCGGCGCGATGTCGGGCACGAGGCCGTCGGGCGTTTGCGCGTCGGCCATGTCGCCGAAGGTTTTCGCGAAGAGGCGCGTGAGGTCGAACTCGGAGCGGAGAGCGGGGCCGTTGAGGTGGTATTGCTCGAGCCAGCCGAGGCGTTCGCGGTGCGGGCAATCGGTGATGACGCTGGCGAGATTGCTGCGCTGCGCCCAGCGGACGAGGGTGCGGATGCGGTTGAATAATTCGTCGGAGCAGGCGAAGTCGCCCGCGGGCGCGGACGCGGTGTGAACGACGACGCCGTCGAGTGACTCGATCACGGGGAGCGGCTGGCCTTCGGGCGAACTCAACTCGACTTGGAGGTAGCGGCAGCCGTGGTAGAAAAATTTTGGAAGCCACTCCGCGCCCTCCGCGCGAGCGGCGAGGGTGTAGCGCCACCACGCATTATTGCGGGGGCCGCCGACGGAGCTGCGATCCACGGAGCCGTCGGCGTTGAGAAGTTCGGCCGGGATGATTTTCACCTCGGAGCCGGCGGGGCCGTGCACACGCAGGCGCGGGATGAGGGAGACGTTTTGGCCGAGATCATACACGGCCACGCGGGGGCGGATTTCCTTCACGGCCACCGGGTGGAGGGACTCGTGCGCGCGCAGGGGCGGCGCGGTGTGAGAAGTGCCGCGCAATTGGCCGCCCGGGCCGTCGGCGACGACGGCGTGCGGCCACGCGGATTCGTCGAACGCGGGGCGATCCCAGCCGGCGGGCTCGAGGCGGGCGTCGTGATCCTCGCCGCCGAAGATATTGGAAAACGTGATGGGGCCCGCGTGGGTGCGCCACGAATCATCGGTGCCGACGAACTCGACGGAGCCGTCGGCGTATTCGAGGCGGAGCTGCGCGATCGCGAAGGGCGGGCGGTAGGCGCCGGTGAATTTCGCGTAGCGGCCCTCGGCTTTTTGCACGGAATACATGCCGTTGCCGAGGAAGAGACCGGCAGCGTTGGGGCCGGGTCGCAACAGCGCGGTGATGTCGTGCGTGTCGTAGAGGCAGGTTTTTTCGTAGGCGGTCCAGCCGGGCGAGAGGAGGTCGGTGCCGACGCGCGCGCCGTTGAGCGTGAGTTCGTAGGCGCCGACGCCGGTGACATGGGCGAGCGCGCGGCGGAGGCCGGGTTTGACGGAGAACTCGCGCCGGAGGAGCAGCGTAGCGTTGTCGGGCTGGCGCTCGGCGGCAGTGATCCACCGGGCGTGCCAGTCGGTGGTGGAAAGAACGCCCATCGTCCACGTGGCTGGTGCGCTCCAGGAGGAGGGTTGGCCGTCGCGATCCCACACTCGCATTTTCCAGTAAACACGCTCCGATGATTTCAACGCGCGGCCGGCATAGGAAACGTAGAGTTGGTCGTCTCCCGGACGCCGGCCGCTGTCCCACGCATCGCCTTGTTCGGCGGCGAGGATCTCGGCGGACGAGGCGACGAGGACTTGCCACGCGGTCTGCCGCTGGCCGCGTTCGTCGCTCCGAAGCTTCCAGGACAGGCGTGGCGGAGCCGAGTCGATGCCGAGGGGATTTTCGGCGGAGTCGCAGAGCAATCCATCGAGCGAGAGATTCACGCCCTGCGCGCTGCATACTGAAACGACGGCTGCGAGCGCAAGCCCCCGCAGGAAGCAGAAAGCGTGGGGAAGGTTCATGGGTGAGTGCCGAGATAGTTGCCGTATCCGACGACGAGGGTTGAAGCGATTAGCACCGCCAGTCCGGCGCCAATGAGGATGTGAGTGCGGCGGCCCGTGCCGCGCCACTCGTGCAGAAGAATGCCCCAGATCGTGCTGAAGATGATGATCGCCGCCATGTGCAGGGTCCAACTGGAGAACTTTAAATCCGCGCCCATGCGGGACTCGCCCATGCTGTAGAAGAAAAACTGGAGATACCATGCGACGCCGGCCAACGCGCAGAATGCGACGTTGCCGAGGAGCGGCACGCGCCCGGTGAGACGGCTGCGCCCGACGTATTCGCCAAAGGTGCCGCGACGGGCGTTGAGCGCCAGGCTCCAGATCAGATTGGTGGTGAGCCCGCCCAGCAAAATCACGACGAGCAGTGGCAACGCGGCCCAGAGCGTCGGCGTGCCGAGCCGCACGGCGGTATCGACGACGGGCGCACCCGCACGAAAGGCGAACGACATGCACGCGCTGAGCATTCCGCAGGCGAACGCGATCGCGAGCCCTTGGCCGAGGGCGAACTCCTTCACTGTTTCCCGTTTTTTTCCCTCGGGCAATTCGCGTTCCTTGCGGAGGCCCGCCGCACCGCTGAAGACGATGCCCATGAGGCAGAGCGCGACTCCGCCGAGGGTCCACTGGCCCGCGGAAGTGGCGGCGAGTTCGCCGAGCTTTCCGCCGAAGCTCGGCGGCACGAGCGTGCCGAAGGCGGCGCAAAACCCGAGCGCGATGGCATAGCCGAGCGCGATGCCGAGGTAGCGCATCGCGAGGCCGAACGTCAGCCCGCCCACGCCCCAGAGCGCGCCGAGCAACCACGCGTTGACGAGTGCGCCGGTCGGAGCCGCGCGCAAAATCTCGAACGTGTTCGGCACGAGAATCAGCGCCGCGACGATCGGCGCGAACAGCCAGCTGAACACGCCGCCGACGATCCAATACGTTTCCCACGACCAGCCGCGCACGCGACGATAGGGCAGATAGAAACTAGCGGCGGCGAGTCCGCCGATGGCGTGAAAGAGGACGCCGATGAAAGGGTTGGCGGGCATGGGGTGGGGAGAAATCAGCAGACGCGCACGGACTCGAGGTTGAGGAGGCGGGCGAGTTTTTCGAGACGATCGGCAATGTGCCCCACGCCGACGGCGCAGTGGTGCGCGGGGCCGTGGGAATTCCAACGGTGGGCGAATTCGCGCGCGCCGCAGGCGAAGCGGTAGCGACTGTTCGTGTTGCCGATTTCGAGGATCGGGCCCGGCACGGACTCGGCCTCCGCGCAGAGCAGGCCGAGTTTGCCGCCGGCGGTTTCGATGACGGAGAGCAGCGTGACCGGGCCGTGGCGCACCGCCATCTCGACAGAGACCCCGCGACCGACTTTGCCGTGATAGACTTTAAGCGGGCGGACTTTTGTTTTCCCCTCGGCGATGGCGATGTGGCCCGGGCCATCGTGGCCCATGAGGACGATGTCGTCCTTGAAATCCATCGCGTAGTATTCGGTGAACGAGCCGCCGACGCCGAAGAGATCCATGATCTTCATCGCCTGGGCATTTTTGACTTCATACTCACCGGCGACGGGCACGCCGCGGGCCGTGAGCAGCGAGCAACCGAGGATGATCGACGCGATGGTCGCCTCGTTTTCCGGGATGCCGGTGCCTTTGTGGAAATAGGCGAGCGAGCCGAGCCGGTGGTCGGCGACGAGTTTGTCCAACGCGACGGAGGTGCGCGCAGCCTCGGCGAGATCGGCGGCCAGGCAGTCGGGCTGCACGTCGAATTCACGGTGAAACTCCGCCACGCGGGCCTGCATGTCGGCCGTTGAAACCTCGCGGCGTCGCGCGGAGAGCTCGTCCACTTCGAGATGTTCGATGTGCGTGCCGAAGGTGACGCACTGGAGCGTGGCGTCCGACTGGATGTCGAGCATCCCGCCGTAGGTGTGGCCCATGAGGCCGAGGCGATGGCCGCTCATCGCGGCGGCGACGCGCGCGGCCTCGACCCACGCGTCGACCTCGCGCCAGCACACGGGGTCGTCGTCGAGCACGCCGGTGATTTGGTGAAACTGGATGCCGGCGCGCTTGAAGACATTCGCGATCTCCGGCACCGGGCAGGCCGAGCAGTGCGCGAGCCATTCACCGGTCATCCGCGTGCGATCACCGAGGGCGTTGAACGCCGCGTAGTCGATGGCCGCAGTGGGCGCGAGGTTGAGCACGATGACGGGGACCTTCGCGCGTTGCACCACGGGCAGCACGGTCGATGAGAGCGCATAGGTGGTGACGTGGAGAAAAATCAAATCCACGTCGGCGCGCCGCAGATCGCGGCCGGCGGCGTGCGCGCGGTCGGGGTTGTCCACCAGGCCGACGTTGACGATCTCGACGCCGCGTCGGCCAAGTTTTTGGCCAACGCGTGCGAGGTAGCCTTCAAGGCGTTCCTTCAGTCCGGCGAATTGCGGCCAGTAAGCGTCGAGGCCGATGCCGAACAAACCAAGGCGGAGGGGAGGGGTTTCCACGCCGCCGACAGTAGCATGATTGACGTGGCGGCGGAATCGACGGGATGATCTTAGGCATACATAAAATGACTATTCCGCGCGGTGACTATTTCAGATACCTGTCGACCCAGCCGGATTTCGGCGGCTGGGGGGTGGGAGTGTCGGCGGCGGGCTTTACACGCGTGCCGCCGGGGTCGGCTTATCCGCCGGTGCATCATCCCGCCGATCATAATTTCAAATGGGCGAGGGGAAGGATGCTGGGTGCGCTGCAAATGGTGCTGGTCACAGCGGGGCGAGGCTGGCTCGAAACCCGGGCGCTGGGGCGGCGTGAGATCGAACCGGGCACGGCGTTTATTTTGGTGCCGGGCATGTGGCATCGCTACCGGCCGGCATCGAAAACGGGCTGGGAGGAAAGCTGGATCGAATTGCAGGGACCGCTCGTGGACGAGCTGCGTGCGCGGGAGGCGATCTCACCGGACTCGATCATCCGGCGCGGGGCGCTGGCGGCCGGGCTCGACGAGGCGCTGGAGATGGTGCACGCAATCGTGCGGCGCGCCGGAACGGAATTCGATCCGGAGCTGGCCGCGCATGCGATGCGGGTGCTGGCGCTGTGGGTGAAATCGCGCGAGGTGCAGCCGGCGGCATCGAAGGCGGCGCTCGCGATCGCGCGTGCTGAGCGCCAATTGCACGCGCAGCTCGCGGAGCCGACCAGCATGACGAAGTTCGCCCGTGACGCGGGCATGGCGCACTCGCATTTTCGGCGGACATTCAAAGCGCATACAGGATTTGCCCCTTGGCAGTATGTGATCCACCAGCGGCTGGCCCGTGCCCGACGCCTGCTGGCCTCGACGGATGCCACGCTGGCGGATATCGGGGCGCAGCTCGGCTTTAGCTCGGCATTTCACCTGTCACGGGCATTTCGGCAGGAGTTTGGCCTGTCGCCCGACCAGTGGCGAAAGAAGCTGGCGCAGCCGGGCAAACCATAATCCCGAGTCGGCGTTCAATGCGGCCGGGCTTGTCGTTGCCATTCGTGCTTTCGTTGGGCGTGATTTGCCCCGGCTTTCATTCAGTTCAGTTCCCCCCATGAGATTTTCCCGCTCCTTGTTTCCATTGGCTCTGTTCGCACTCACCGGCGCGCTGCTCGCCGAGCCAGCGGCCCCGTCGTCCTACAGCGTGCGCACGTTTGGCGCCGTCGGTGACGGGCACACGCTCGATCACGCAGCGGTTAACGCGGCCATCGCCGCCGCCGCTGCCGCAGGTGGTGGCACGGTCGTGCTGCCCGCCGGTAACTACCTCTGTCATTCGATCAGGCTGAAGAGCAAGGTCACGCTCCACCTCGGCCCCGGTGCCACGATCATCGCCGCTGATTCGCCCGCGCCGGGAGTGCCCGGCGGTTACGACGAAGCCGAGCCGAACGAATGGGCGCAGTATCAGGACTTCGGCCACTCGCACTGGCACAACAGTCTCATCTGGGGCGAAAATCTCGAAGACGTCGCGATCACCGGCTCGGGTCGCATCTACGGACGCGGTCTGAGTCGCGGCAATGGCCGCATCGTCCGCCCCGTCGGTGCGCCTGCCCTGCTCGCGCCGGGTTCGCCGCCGACCGACGTGCTGGGCGCCGATGGCACGTTCGACATCGCCCCACGCCCCGATCTGGTGCCGGGACCTTTCGGTTATCCCAGCGCCCGCGATACTTTGCCCGCCGGCGTCGGCAACAAGACCATCGCGTTGAAAAACTGCCGCAACGTCACGCTGCGCGATTTCTCGATTCTGCACGGCGGACATTTCGGCGTTCTCGCGACGGGTGTGGACAATCTCACGATCGACAATCTCGTCATCGACACCAACCGCGACGGCATGGACATCGACGCGTGTTCTAATGTGCGCATTTCGAACTGCTCGATCAATTCGCCGTGGGATGATGGCTTGTGTCTCAAGACGTCGCACGGCCTCGGTGAGCCGCGCATCACGGAAAATGTCACGATCACGAACTGTTTCGTCAGCGGCTACGACGAGGGCACGTTGCTCGACGGCACGCGCCAGCGCACCCTCCAGCGGATCGGCGGCACGATGGGCCGCATCAAGCTCGGCACGGAGGCCGGCGGTGGATTTCGCAACATCACGATCTCGAACTGCATCTTCGACTACTGCCGCGGCCTCGCGCTTGAGCAGGTGGATGGCGGCGTGCTGGAGGACATCGCGATCAGCAACGTGACCATGCGCGACATCCACAACGCGCCGATTTTTCTCCGGCTCGGTGCGCGCCTGCGCCGCCCCGGGATCACGGAACCCGGCTCGGTGCGTCGCGTGCTGATCGACAATCTCATCGCCTCCCACGTCGCGCCCGAACACGGCATTCTCATCGCCGGCTTTCCGGGTCATCCCATCGAGGACGTGGTGCTGTCGAACATCCAGATTCACTACGCCGGCGGTGGCACCGCGAAGGAGGCGGAGCGAGTCGTCCCTGAACTGGAGAAAGAATACCCGGACCCGGAAAAATTCGGCACGATTCCGTCGTGGGGAATGTTTGCACGGCACGTCAAGGGGCTGCGGTTGCGCGGCGTCGAGTTGCGCGCGGAGACGCCGGACGCCCGGCCCGCCGTGATGCTCGACGATGTTCACGATGTCCGCTTGTCCGACGTGATGCTCAGCGCGGCGGCCCAACAGCCGGCGTGGTCGCTGACGCATGTCACCGGCCTGCACGCCCGCGACGTCACGCGGCTCGCGGATGGTGCGCTGGCCGACATCACGAAGCGCGAGCAACGCTGACCCGAGTCCATGAGTCATCCCGCGTTTCTCGATTCCGACGATCCGGCGATCTACACGCTGCGCACGACGGCGCCCGGACCCGCGGGCAAACTTCCGCTGACGGCGCAACTGCTGCGCAACGCGACCAGCGGCCACATTTTCGGGATGACGCAGAACGCCGGCATGGGTTGGGATCCGAAGAAATTGCGGGGAAAAGAATTTCTCATTCTCAGCACGCAGGGCGGCATTCGCGCGCCGGATGGCACGCCGGTGGCGCTGGGTTATCACACCGGACACTGGGAAGTCGGCCTGCTCATGGAGGAGGCGGCCCGCGTCCTCGCGGCGCATGGCGCGACGCCCTTCGCCGGCTACGTGAGTGATCCGTGCGATGGGCGCTCGAACGGCACGGCGGCGATGTTCGACAGCCTGCCGTTTCGCAACGATGCCGCGATCGTGTTTCGCCGGCTCATCCGTTCGCTGCCGACGTGTCGCGGGGTCGTCGGCGTCGCCACGTGCGACAAGGGACTTCCCGCGATGATGATGGCGCTCGCAGGCACCAAGCATCTGCCGAGCGTGCTGGTGCCCGGTGGCGTGACGCTGAAAGCGGAGGAGAGCGAGGACACCGCGAAGGTGCAGACGCTCGCCGCGCGGTTTGCGCAGGATGAAATCACGCTCGAGCAAGCATCGTTGATGGGCTGCCGCGCGTGCGGTTCGGCAGGCGGCGGCTGCCAGTTTCTCGGCACGGCCGCGACGTCGCAGGTGGTGGGTGAGGCGCTCGGTCTTTCACTGCCGCACTCGGCGCTAAGTCCGTCGGGCGCGCCGATCTGGCGCGACATGGCCCGCCGTTCGGCGCTCGCGCTGATGGCGATGGAAGAGAAAGGCACGAAGTTGGCCGACATCCTCACCGACGACTCGATCTACAACGCGATGATCGTGCATGCGGCGTTCGGCGGCTCGACGAATCTCGTGCTGCACGTGCCCGCCATCGCGCACGCCGCGGAGTTGAAGCGACCCGGCGTCGAGGATTGGGCGCGGATCAACCGCCTCGTGCCCCGTCTCGTCGACGTGCTGCCGAACGGGCCGACGCACTACACGACCATGCAGGTGTTTCTCGCCGGCGGCGTACCGGAGGTGATGCTGCATTTACGCGAGCTAGGCTTGCTGCGACTCGGCGCCCGCACCGTCACGGGACAGAGTCTGGGTGAAAATCTCGCGTGGTGGGAAAAATCCGAGCGTCGCACCCGCTTGCGGACGAAGCTACGCGAACTCGACGGCGTCGACCCCGACACGGTGATTTTCTCGCCGGAGCGAGCGCGCGCCACCGGCCTCGCGAGCACCGTTTCTTTTCTCCGCGGCAACCTCGCTCCCGACGGCGCACTCGTGAAAAGCACGGCGATCGACGCCTCGCTGCTCGATGCGGACGGCGTTTTTTTCCACGAAGGCCCGGCCCGCGTGTTCGGCTCCGAGGACGCCGCGATCAAGGCGATCAAGTCACAGGGCGCCGATGCGCTGCGCCAGGGCGAGATCGTGGTCCTGATGGGCATCGGGCCATCCGGGGGCATGCCGGAAACCTACCAGATTACCTCCGCGCTTAAATACCTGCGCAAAATGAAAGGCGTCGTGCTCCTCACGGACGGGCGTTTCTCGGGCGTCTCCACCGGGCCGTGCATCGGCCACATCAGTCCCGAAGCGTGGGCTGGCGGCCCGCTCGGAAAACTGCGCGACGGTGACGTGCTGCGCGTCCGCATCGACACGCGCAAACTCGAAGGCTCGGTGGATTTCGTGCCACCCGCCGGTCGTGAGGCGTCCGCCGAGTTTTCTACGCGTCCTCCGAGCGAAAAACTCGTCGCCGATCCAAATGTTCCCGCCGACACCGAACTCTGGGCCGCGCTGCAAAGTGTGAGTGGCGGCAGTTGGGGCGGCTGTGTGTACGATGTCGCTCTCATCAAAAAACGTCTCACTCAAAAATCATGATCCATCTTTATCCTGCCGGAAGCCACTTGGTCGCGGTGAAAGACGGCACCGCCTTTCACCTTGAGCTGATGCTCGACGCGCTGTTCACCGCGGAAGATCCCCTCACTTTGGTTAAGGCGAAGCTGGTCGACGCGGCGCGGGCTCCACTCCCCGCGAAGCTTCGCGCACCCATTCAATCCCAGGAAGTCTGGGCGGCGGGCGTCACCTATTTGCGGAGCATGTCGGCGCGGAAAGATGAATCCAAAAAGGCCGGCGGGGATTCTTTCTACGACCGCGTTTACAGCGCGGAGCGACCGGAACTTTTCTTCAAGGCCACGCCCCACCGCGTCGCCGGACCGGGCGAGCCCGTGCGCATTCGCAGTGATTCGACGTGGAATGTGCCCGAGCCTGAACTCACGCTGGCGTTCAACTCCGCTGGGCGGCTCTTCGGCTACACGATCGGAAACGACATGAGCTCCCGCGACATCGAGGGAGAAAACCCGCTCTATCTGCCGCAGGCGAAAACGTATTCCCGCTCGGCTGCGCTCGGCCCGGCGTTGCTCCTCACGGAGGAACCGCTCGCGCCCTCGACCGAGATTGCCATTTCGATTCGTCGCACTGGCGCGGAAGTTTTCTCGGGCAGCACGGCCATCAGTCAGATCAAGCGAACCTTTGCCTCGCTCGGGGAATTTCTTTTTCGCGACAACGATTTTCCATCGGGCTGTTACCTCATGACCGGCACCGGAATCGTCCCGCCGAACGGTTTCACGCTCCAAAGCGGAGACGAGATCAGCATCACCATCGCTCCGATCGGGACGCTCACCAACATCGTCGCTTGACCGATCTCAGTAGCCGGCGTCGGCGAGCTGGGCGCGGAGGGCGGCGAGGGAAGGGTAGGCTTCGTGGACGGGGCCGGTTTTCCAGACGCACTCGATGGTGAGACGCCCGTTGTAGCCGACTTTTTTGAGGGCGCGCAAGAAGGGGCGGAAATCCTCGCCATTCACGCCAGGCGCGGCGCGGTCTTTATTTTCCGCGAGGTGGGCGTGGTGGATCGGGCTGACGCGGAGGATGTCGTCGGGGGACTCGCCGTTGCGGAGCATGTGGAAGAGATCGACGAGCAACTTGACCGCGGGATGATCGGCGCGGCGGACAGCTTCGTCGCCCTCGACGATCGTGTTGACGAGATTGCATTCGCCGCGGTTGAGCGGCTCGACGACGAGGGTGATGCTTTGCGCGTGGGCGAGCGGCGCGAAGAGTTTGAGCGCCTCGACGTATTGCTCGAAGGCGCGCGCGGGTGAAAATCCATCGGGAATCTGGCGAGCACCGCCGCTGCCGAAAACGATGACGCTCAGGCCGACTTCACGCGCGCGGCGGAAAGCGGTGTGGGTGTAGTGGGCGAGGGCGGCGGAGTCGACGGCGGGGCCGACGACTTTGAGGGTGGCGGGGAGGAAACAGTTGGCCGCGGGCATCGGGCGCGGGCTGGCGCGGAGGGCGGCGGCGAGCGGGGCGAAGTCGGCGGTGGGTGACTCGGGCTTGAGAAAGTTCTGGACGTGGCCCTCGATGAAATCGAAGGGGTGCGGCGAGGGCAGGGTGGCGAGCGTGGCGGGATCGAGGCAGAGGCCGAGTTGCATGAGGAGATTTTTTTTGATGGAGGCGGGGTGCCCTCACCCCGCTACGCGTCGAAAGCGGAATTGTCGCTATGCGGGGTGAGGGCACCCCGCCTCCATCAAAGATTATGAAACCAGATTTGTGGCAATGTAATCGAAGCTGATCCTCAAGGAGTCGAAAGGATCGGCGGGGCAGGTGTCTTGCTCGACGATGAACCACTCGCAGCCGGACTGCTCGGCGGCGGCGATGATTTTTGGGAAGGGCAGGGTGCCTTGGCCGATTTCGCACCAGAGGGGTTTGTTCTCGGTCGTGTAGCCGTAGTCCTTGAGGTGAATGAAGGGGAGGCGGCCGCGGAGTTTTTGGCACCAGTCGATCACCTCGCCGCCGCCGTAGTGGATCCAATAGGTGTCGAGTTCGGCGACGAGGTTTTGCGGATCGGTGTGGGCGTAGATGTAGTCGAGGACGGGCGCACCTTGGAATTTCACGAACTCGATCGCGTGGTTGTGATAGCCGAGCGTGAGACCGGCGGCGCGGAACTTGGCACCGGCGGAGTCGAGCTTGCGGACGAGCGTGGTGATGTGGGCGGGATGGGAGAAATCGACTCCGTGCGGAAAAGGATAAGCCGTGATCGGGCAACCGAGCGCCTGTAGACGGGCGATGGCTTTTTCCGGCTCGTCGAGGATAACGGGTGCTGGCTCGTGCGTGGCGCAGAGCGTGAGTCCTTCGCCGCGCAGGATGGCGACGATTTCGTCTTCAGGAATGGGGCCGACGCCGCTGAGCTGGACGGCGGGGTAGCCGATGGCGCGGATTTTTTTCGCAGTGGCGGCGAAGTCGGCGGCGGTCTGGCAGTGGTCGCGGACGGTGTAGAGTTGGGCGGCGACTTGCGAAAGTTTCATGGCGGCGAGCTTAGCGGCCGAAGGATTTCGTGAAATCTTCGACGACGGCGCCGATTTTCTTTTTCGGCTTCGGGCGGGATTTGGAGTCGGCGATTTTTTGTTTGAGCGCGCGCTCGTAGCGTTTGCCGTCGAGCGGGAGGGAAACCGTTTTGTCGGTCCACGCGGAGAGGAGCATGGCGTTGGAGAGTTCGACGGAGTGGATGCCTTCGACGGCGGGGGAGACGAGGGGTGAGCCGTCGAGAATGGCGTCGGTGAAATTTTTGAGGATTTCGTTGTGCTGGCCGCCGTGGCCGGCGGTGGGGATGGTGACCTCCCAAGTGTTGGGAGCGGCGAAACCGCTCGTGGCTTTGCGCGAAAATTCGGTCATCGGCGTCTCGTTCCGCGTGAAAAGGATCTTGTCGTTTTCATAGACGAGCCGGCCGCGCTCGCCGGCGATCTCGAGGCGGTTGGTGCCGGGGGCCTCGCCGGTGGAGGTGATGAACACGCCGGTGGCGCCGTTGGCGAATTCGAGGTAGGCGGTGACATCGTCGTCGACCTCGATGGCGTGGTATTTTCCAAAACCACAGTGCGCGCGGACGCGGGCGGGCATACCGAAGATCCACTGGAAAAGATCGAGGTTGTGCGGGCACTGGTTGAGGAGGACGCCGCCGCCCTCGCCGGCCCACGTGGCGCGCCAACCACCGGAGGCGTAGTAGGCCTCGGTGCGAAACCAGTTCGTGATGATCCAGTTCACGCGGCGGATTTCGCCGAGTTCGCCGTCGCGGACGAGCTGGCGAATCTTGAGATAAAAGTGGTCGGTGCGCTGGTTGAACATCGCGGCGAAGACCTGTTTTTTATTTTTGTGCGCGGCGATGAGACGCTCGGCGTCGGCCTTATGGACGGAGACGGGTTTCTCGACCATCACGTGCAGGCCGGCTTTGAGTGCGAGGATGCCGAACGTGGTGTGTTGGTAATGCGGAGTGGCGATGAGCAGGGCTTCGATCAGGCCGGAGGCGATCATCTCCTCGGCGGTGGAGAATGATTTCACCTGCGGGAAACGCGCGCAGCGGGCCGAATCGGTGTCGGCGACGGCGGTGAGTTCGAGGCGGGGGATTTTGCCGGCGAGAAGATTGGCGGCGTGGGTCGCGCCCATGTTGCCGAGACCGATGATGCCGAGGCGCACGTTGCTCATGGCTGATGTTTGAAGAGAGGAGAGGAGGGGGGCGGGTGGAAAGTCGCTTCAGAGCGGAGGGGAGCCCGGGTGGCTGCAAACATTTTTACGGGACGGAGGTGCCGGACAGTGTAGGGGACGAGCAAGATACGGGGGCGGAGAAATCGCCGGAAAAAGCACTTGCTTCCGCCGTGGGCATCTCGCTTTCTGACCCTTCTTCTGTTCGGGCTGTAGCGTAGCCTGGTAGCGCGCTTGCATGGGGTGCAAGAGGTCGTGAGTTCGAATCTCACCAGCCCGACCATTTGTCCTTGGTAATTCCCCATGTGCATCGAGCGCAGGCCGAGAGCGTCAACGCTCTGAAAAATGGGAGGCGTGGAATCGCTGGGAGGGTGTCGGATCGCGTAACTATACCTAGCGATTCGCCATTGAGAGAGCCGCCATTGTGTCGATGATCGTG
>JANYBX010000215.1 GCA_025360615.1 Opitutia bacterium | reverse complement strand
CTGGGTGAGCCCGGGCCACGAGGGCGCGGGCGCGCCGCTGGCGGAAAATTTTCTCCGGCGCATCGGCGCCCCGCTTGAGCTCGACGCTCCGGTGCGCGCGCTCGTGGCGCACCATCTCGTGCATCACCACGGGCCGGGCGGAGATTTTTCCGATACGCAGGTTCGCCGGCTCGCGCGCAAACTCGCGCCCGCGACCATCGACGATCTGGCGCTAGTGATGACGGCCGATTCGCAGGGCCGCCCGCCGCTCCAATCGCCCGAAACGCTCGTCCTGATCGGCAAACTGCGCGCCAAAGCCCACGCGCTGGCGCTGGAACGCCAAGCCCCGCAGCCCCTCGTGCTCGGCCGTCACGTGCTGGCGCTCGGACGGAAGCCCGGCCCGGATTTTAAGCGCGTGCTCGACGCCGCGTTTGAGGCGCAACTCGACGGCGCGTTCACCGATGAAGCCGGCGGCTTGGTCTGGCTGCGCGCGTTTCTTGACCAAGGCTAACTCCATCGCGCGGCGTGCGAGCGAGCCGGGGCTTTACGTACAACACCCGGCGAGGATAAACGAGGAGATGATTCGCGCGTTTCAGTGGGACTTGGCGAGGCAGGTGGAGCGGCTCGACTGGCTGCTCGCCCAACTCCCGCGCTACGCCGCGTGGGGTTATCAGGAACTTTATCTGCACCTGGAGGACGCGGTCGAATACCCGAGCCTGCCGGGCGTGGCGCGGCGCGATGCGTATTCGTATCGCCAGCTCGCGCGACTCGTCGAGGCGGCGACGCGCGTCGGCATCAAGGTCGTGCCGATCGTGAATCTCCTCGGGCACACGCAGTATCTCATCAAGGTCCCCGCGCTGCGCGACCTTAACGAACTCCGCGCGCCCGACGGCTCGCCACTGGAGCGCGGGCAGATTTGCCCGCTGCATCCACGCACGCTCGAGGTCGCGGAAAAATTGCTGCGCGACATGGCACCGTTTTGCACGGCGGGAAAGATTCACGTGGGCCTCGATGAATCTTTTCACCTCGGCCAACACCCGCTCAGCCGCGCGGAGGTCGCGGACATCGGACTCGCGGCGCATTTCGCGCACTATGTCGGGCGGCTGCACGGCTTGGCCGGCGCGCACGGCCTGCGAATGGGCTTGTGGGCCGACATGCTGGCGCTGTTGCCCGCGGCGATTCCGCTGCTGCCGCGCGGGGTGATCGCCTACGACTGGTATTATTATCCGTTCGCGCGGAGGCCTAAGATCGAGTTGCGAAATTTTGCGGACTACGACCTCGCGCCGGCATTGCGCGCGCGCGGCATCGAGTATTGGGGCTGCCCGATGAACGGCGCGTTTCGCTACGAACCGCTGCCGGTGTTTGGCGAACGACTCGACAACATCCGCGCGTGGTGGCGGCGGTGCCACACGGTGAACGCGGGAGGGATGCTCGTGACTTCGTGGGAAGCATACCGGCTGGCGATCGAGACGACGACGGTCGTCGATGCGGCGGCGGCCAGTCTGTGGCTGGATGCGGGAGCGGAGAGGGCAACGAATGCGGCGCTGCTGGCGCGAGGGGTGAAGCGGGTGCTCCCCAAGGTAGGGCGGGTTATCCCTAACCCGCCAGTTGGGCGCGGTCGGAGTCAAACCCGGCGGGATCGGGAGATCCCGCCCTACAACGGAATCGCCCGCGCGATGCTGGCGGCGGATGAGCACGCGTTTGCCGGCTACGCCCGCTGGGAAATCAACGACCGCTGGGATGGCTCCGCGGGCGGCACGGATGTTTCCCTTTACGAGCGGGAGGAAAAGTTTTTCGCGAAACGAGAGGCGCAAAAACTTCCCGAGTCGCTGGCCGCGAGCGTCACGTGGCGGCGGTATCTAGCGCGGCGCGATGTTTTCGTGCGACGGGCTGCAGCGCGGGTTTTTGAATGGCGGCGGCAGTTCGCGAGCGACGAAGCGGCCCGCCCGGAGGTCGGGTCCTACTTTGAAGAGGTCGCAGCGTTTACGGGAGCCTTGGCCGAGGGTCGGCGCGCGGCGCGGGCGATGTGGTCGCGCACGCGCGATCCGCGGCGGCGTGGACAAAACGAGGCGATCCTCGATGCGGATGCCGAGCGACTGAAAGCTTGGCGAAGTTGGCTGAGGCTCGCCGTGAAAAATCCCGATCACGTCTGGCGAGCGTCGCCGGTCTGCGGGGCGTGGCAGCTCAGTTTCACCGTGCATAATTTCGCACCGGCGCTACAGAAAGTCATCGTTGAGCAACAGCAATCCGACGGCTCGTGGCGCGAAGTGGGCGGACGCTTCACCATCGAGTTTCGCGCGCGGGCGGCGAACCGGCGGGCGAATCTTCGCCGGGAATTTTCCGTGCCGCTTGAAACCGCCGATGTCGCGCTACGGATCGCCGTGCGCGGGGTGGGTCAGATCAAAATCGAAAGCGTGCGACTGACAAATGGCGCTGTCGCTCATCACGCCAGCCTGCGAAAGAAAATCCTCGGCCAGCCTGCGCCGCGCCGGGGTTTTCCCGAGCTGAATTGGACAGAGAATCGCGATGCCGTCGCGCTCAGGTTCCCGGCTTCGCCGGCAGGTCGATGACCTTGGTGGGGCCGACGGTCACCTTACTTTTATCGGGCACGTATTTTTTCAGGAATTCATCGACCCGGGTGTAGAAGGCGATGCTGAGTTCCTCCTTGCGGAAGCCGTGGCCGTGGCCGCCGTCGCGCTGGATAATCATTTTATTGGGATTTTCGTTTATCATACGGTGATTGTATCCCAAAGGAGCATGCTTCGAAATTTTCGAAGCATGCCGAAAGCCTTACTCAGCGGGCGTCTAAATCGTTTCCACCATCATCGGTCAAACCGACATCTATATTTGAGACAAATCCATCCCCCCCGTAGGTTACGGTGATCATATATGTTAATCCGGTGGGGCCGGACATATAACCATGCAATTCCGAAAATGGATTCGATGAGTTGCCGAACCAGTCGATAATTTCCTGAGGAGTCGGCGGACTAGCATTTGCGCTCGCAACACAAGTAAGTGTTACAGCGGCGAGGAATAATGACCTGAACCATTTGAACATATTTTTTTTCATGTGTCTTTTTGGCTATCATTTTCAATCAGGTCGGTTTCTTAACCGACCACATTCTCCGCAACATGCGGATTGCCGATATCCTTCTTGGCCGAGACTGCTTTGCAAGCGCCGACTACCGGATCCCCGGCATTCCAGCCAGAACTCCGGAAGGGATTACTTTGGGGGTTCCAATTTTGACGTATGCGCCGGCCAAATTGACCTTCAAGAAGGCGTCCACGCGTCGGTACCGTGCGATAGTATTTTTCCACTTTGCGGAAGCCATGCCCCTCGTCTTTTTCATAAACAATCTCAAAAGGTTTCCCCAATTCTTTCAGCGCCGCGGCCATCTCGTTGCCGTGTTCAACGTCGACTCGCTGGTCGTTGAGCCCGTATCCCATCAAGAGAGGCACTTTAATACGCTCGGCAAAGTTCGCGGGTGAGTTTTGGGAAAGGGCCTGACGGTCTTCGTTAGTACGGCCAACATGGATGCTATCCCAGCGCTTTGATTCGGCCTGACGGTCGAGCGCCTTTGCCCGGAGATTGAGGTCGGTGACCCTGACATAGTTGATGCCGGCACAATAAAGACCCGGCGTGAACACGAGGCCGGCCATCGTCGGGTATCCACCATAGCTCGCCCCATAAATCACGATCCGCTGCGGATCAACGATTCCTTGGTCGATGGCCCATTTCGCGTCATCAGCAACACCAACGTTCTCTAGCTTTTTGACTTTCCCCGAGATGGGCGGGACGCCCGTATGATTGATCCAAAAGCTAAGGGCCGTTGGTATAAGATCGTTCTGGATCTTGAACCCCCATTGTTTATAGCCAGCCTGTTCGAACGCGCGGCCATAGCCGCCGGAGCCCCGGTAGTTCATGTGCAAGACCGTGTATCCCCGATTGGCGAGCAGCTGACTTCGGGGTTAAAACCCAAAAAATCCGCGAACTCCAAATGGGCCGCCGTGCGGATTGAGCAACCCAGGGCAATTTTTTTTTGGGGGGCACGCCGCGCGGCACCGTTAGGTAACCATGGATGACAAGTCCATCACGGGCCGAATAGGAAATGGGGCGCTTTTCAGCCATCTGCGCCGGGTCGATGTCGGGATCGACAATGGCGAATTCTCGGTTTTTTCTTCGCCAGATCCATCAGGTAATAAACGCCCGATTCGCGATCACTGCGCGCCCGCACCAGCAGGGTGTTGGAGTCGCCGCCCAGCTCGACCAGTTCGTTGAAAGCGCCGGGAAGAGCGGCATCGACCGACTTCCGGTCGCCGGCATATTTCGCGTCGAGCCAGTGCGCGTGGGGTTTATCCGTTTAGGCGAAATGATCCTCGGGGATGAGACGTCGAGTAGAAGAAGCCCAATACTTTTTCCTGGGCCCCGCTGCTGGAAACCAAGTCGGTCGTCGTTTGCCCACCGGTACGCAGCAATATCCTGGCGGTCGATGACGGTGACGAAAACCTTGGTGAATTTTTCGGCGTCAACCACGACCAGATTGAGCCTATGCGGTCGAACGAGGGAAAGCATGGGGTAATCGAAAGGGTGATCCATCCGCATTTAGAAATAAAAAGCGCGCCCGAATATCGCGGGCGCGCTTGGAGATCAGGCCGTCGACGAATTAAAATTCGCGCGAGGCGCGGACGTACCAGAAGGCGGGTTCCGCACTTCCGACGCCGTTGTAGTAGCCCGTGCTATTGTCCAAGTAGCGAGGCGGAGCCTTATCGAAGGCGTTACGCACTCCGACCGTGAACGTTGTGTGCCACAAACCGCTGTAGCTGACCTGGGGGTTCACGCGCACCTGATTCCTGTAATAAGGTTCAGGATTGGTCGTGAGACCGCCCGGGGGGAAACCGCCAACGTAGCTGAGGAATACCGCTACCGCCCAATCGGACTTCCGCCACGAGAGAGTGGAATTTCCACGCCAAAGGGTGTTGTTATCATTGCCCTGAAGGTCGACCACGGAAAGGGCGCCCAAGGAGTTGATGTTCTGGCGCTCGAGACGGGACAGATAGGTCGCTTGCGCACCGGCCCGGAATTGGCCGAACCGCGCGGTCTTGAGAGTATAGGAAACACCAAAGTCGTAGCCTTCGTATGTCTGAGCGTTGGAATTGTACCAATCCGTGGAAATATAGTCGATGATGCCAACGGTGAAACCGGCGGCGGCCTCTGCGGGCGTGATCGGTTTGCGCACCACGCGGCCGGCGGGGAGATTGAGCTCGTTCGTCAGGGTGAAGGTCGAACTATCACGGGTAATGAGGCTCTTCTGCTCGAAACGGAAGTACCCCGCGTCAAATGAAAGACCTTTCAACGGCCCACGCGGGATATCGACAACAATACCGCCATAATACGTGTCGGTGGTTTCCGGCTGGAGGCTGGAGTTACCCTTGCCGAGAACCTTGAGCTGGTTCGATGGCTGGTCGGGGCGACGGGGGTCGAACACCTGGCCGGAAGTGAAGCTGACGCTACCCGCCGAGTAGAGGAAGGCCAGATCCGGGGCCTTGAATGACTGCGAGACCGAGCCGCGGATCAACAGCCAACTGAGCGGGCGATATGCGAGCGCGACCTTCGGTTTAGTGGTCTTGCCGAAGTCACTGTAATCCTCGCGTCGCCCAGCCAACTGAAGCTCCAGCGATTTCAGGATGGGAATCTTCACTTCCGCGTAGAGGGAGATTACGCGGCGAGCGCCGGTGTAACCGAAACCCTCAGATCCTCCGACCACGTTACCGGTCTCGTTTTCCAATGTGCGGACATCGAGAATCTTTTCACGGCGGAGTTCGGCGCCTGCTGCAAAGCCCACGCTGCCCGCTGGAAGTTCGAAAATCTCGCCATTCAGAGAGACGTCATAGACATGTCCCGTGAAGGTCGTCTTCGTGGGGTTGGTGCCGGAGTAGTAATCCGTAACGGCGGGGTCTTCTTTGCCGAAGGGATTCGCGTAAAGTTTTTTTCCGTTAATCGTGACGCCTTGAAGGGCATTTTGCACCAGACTGTCGAAGGCCGTGCCGGGCGACAGATTCTCGAATGAGCCCTGTGCGTACATATAGCCGGCTTCCCACGACCAGTCTTTTGGCAGCTTGCCGCCAACTCCGAAAAGGAGACGAGGATAGTCCGACGTAGTGTCATTAATCCGGGGACCGACGTTAACTAAGCGAAACGTGCTCAGCTCGATCGCACGCCCCGCACCAGGGAAATACCGCTCACCGTACGGATTGAAAGGGTTGTCCGCTGGAACAAGCAGGCGGCCCGCGGTGCCGGCTCCCTTGTCCGTGGTCGTGAAGGGAGCGGGCGCGGACTGGCTGGAGGCAAGAACTCGGCTGAAAGCCAAATCCATGAATCCATAGATGAAATCGTTAAAGTCATGCTTGGCGTACACTGCGAAGCTTTTGAAATCGGTTTTCGGAGTCTGCGAAGTATCGCCTTGGAAATCGTAAAGACCCGCACCCGTGACACGCGAAGTCGCAACCGCATTGGCCGAATTTGGATCCGTTGTCGGGCTTAGGAACGTCCGAATTGTGTTGGTGCCCGGAATGAAGAACCGGGCCGGGAAGGTGTTCGAACTCCGAAGATCGGCGCCGATAAGAATATTGCCACTGGCATCGGCCTCAAGCTGGCCGGTGCTCGTCTTGTCATTGCGAAGATCGGCGGTTTTCGAAAAATCAAAATCGCGATCCATACGATCATTCTGACGAACCCAATTCATCGTCGTCATGATGCTGGTTTTCGCAGTGCTCGAACCGGCGATTATAAACGCGGAACGCTCGAAAGCGTCCTTATGAAAAGTGTTGCCGATGGAAAGATCGGTGGAGACACCGGTATAGCTGCGGCGAAGTTTGATGTTGAGAACACCCGCGACGGCATCGGAGCCATAGATCGCGGAAGCTCCGTCTTTCAGGACTTCGATAGACTCGATCGCCGCAGTGGGAATCTGGCGAAGGTCGATGACGGACTGAAAGCCATTGAATGCGCCGGCGCCGGACGGAACCGCACGACGCCCGTTGATCAGGACGAGAGTGTTGTTCGTTCCCAACCCGCGAAGATTGACGGTGGAAGTGCCGCTCGCAAAGCCGTTGCCAGAGCCCTCAGGCACGATCGCCTGACCGTTATTGAAGGGCATCGCCCGCAGCGCATCGTCAACATTCGTAAACCCGGTAGCAGCGAGTTCTGCGCGGCTCATCACAATAACCGGGCTGGGAGTTTCGATATCCAAGCGCTTGATGCGCGAACCCGTGACCTCGAATTTTTCCAACTTCTCGGGCTGTTTATCAGCCTCGGTCGCGGACTTGACCTTGGGGGCGTCTTGCGCGGCGAGCACGCCGGCGCCCAGAGCCATGACCAATGCAAAACGGAAAGCCGTGGCGGCCTTCGATGTCAGTTTGTTCATAGTAGCAGTGTTGTGTGGTTGCTGTGCTCAGGCCGGTTGTGGACGGCCTGTTCGGTTTCTTACGAGGAAAGCTGTGTCATAATCGCGTTACGTTTCGCAAGAGCCAATTCCCGGGCTTATTCCGGGCGCTTGCTCAAAAATCCCTGATTCAGAAATCATGCCTTTTGCCGAAGCGCGGATTGCCGGCAGGGAAATTTGGGATGACGCAGCACTGCGCAACCTAGCGCAGTCCGGCCGGTGTCAAATGCGTCATGACAAAACTCTGCCTTCCCGGCCGCGACGACGCCTTGCCAATCCCACCGTTCCGAGCCCACTTCGGGGCCGCTCCCCCACCCGCAGCATGAAAGAAATCCAGGCCATCGTTCGCGCCCTCGCTGCCTCCGCCCCAGCCGCCACGCCTCCAGTCCTCGCCACTCTCGTCTCCGTCGCCGGCTCTTCCTACCGGCGGCCCGGCGCGCGCCTGTTGCTCACCGCCGACGGGCGGCGCATCGGATCGATCAGCGGCGGCTGCCTGGAGGAAGACGTGCTCGCCCGCGCCCGCCAAGTCGCCGTGAGCGGCCGGGCCGAACTCATCACCTACGACACTTCGGCGGAAAACGACCTCGTCTGGGGCGTCGGCCTCGGCTGCCACGGCGTCGTGCAAATCCTCCTCGAAACACTTCCCGCGCACCCGGCTTGGTTGACTGCCCTCGCCGCCAATCTCGCCGCCCGCCGCCCCACGCCGCTCGCCGTGGTCTGGCAAACCGCCGATCCCGCGCCGCTCGGCACGCGCCTCGCCGCCGAACTGCCGCAGCCGCTGGGCGCCGTTCCGCTCACCTCCCCCCCTAGCATTTTCTTCGACACCATCTCGCCGCCCCCCGCGCTCTTTATTTTCGGCGCAGGCGATGACGCCCAACCTCTCGTGCGTTTCGCCAAGGAACTCGGCTGGCACGTCACGCTCGCCGATCCGCGCGCCGCGTTTGCCACCCCCGCGCGCTTCCCCCTCGCCGATGCGCTCATCGTCGCGCCCGCCGCCGCACTGGCTGCACAGGCCGATCCCGCGCCCGATGCGCTCGCCGTCGTGATGACCCATCACTACGTCCACGACCTTCCCGTCCTCGGCGAACTCCTCCGTCGTCCCCTCGCCTATCTCGGCCTCCTGGGCCCGAAAAAACGCGCCGGACAAATCCTCGCCGATCTCGCCCGCCACGCACCGCCGACCAGCTCCGCGCCACGCACCCGTCTTCACGCGCCCGTCGGCCTCGACCTCGGCGCAGACACGCCCGAGGAAGTCGCCCTCAGCATCCTCGCCGAGATGCGCGCCGTGCTCGCCGACCGCGACGCCCGCCCCCTGCGCGAACGCACCCGCCCGATCCATGACTAGCCTCTCTCTCCGCCTTTTTCGCCCCGGCCAGTTTGTAACGTATTATATTACAAAATCATCCCCGATCACAGCGTTAGTTTGTAATATAATACGTTACAAACTGGTTTTCTCCGGGCTGGGGAGTCAGCCCTGTGCGTGGCCATGAATCAGGTTTTCCATCGGTCGGATCGGGCGCTGCACTTGGGCGCGATCATCCTCGCCGCCGGCGCTTCGAACCGCATGGGCGAGCCCAAGCAACTGCTCCTCCTCGATGGCCGGCCGCTCATCGTGCGCGCCGCGGAGGCGGCGCTCGCCTCCTCCGCGTGGCCGGTCGTCGTCGTGCTGGGCGCGCACGCGGAAAAAATCCGCCCTGCCCTCGCCCGCCTGCCCGTCCTCGTCGTCGAAAATTCCGCGTGGCCCGAGGGCATGGCGTCCTCGATCCGCGTCGGCATTGCCACGCTCCAACAATTTTCCCGCACGCTCGACGGCGCGCTGTTGGCGCTCTGCGATCAGCCCGCCTTTTCCGCCGACATCATTGACCAACTCATCGCCGCCCAGCGCACCACCGACCGCAGCATCGTGGCCGCGCGCTACGCCGGCCGGAACGGCGCGCCGGCTTTGTTTCTCAAGGAACACTTTCTCGCGCTCACCGCCCTCACCGGCGAGCAGGGCGCGCGCGAACTCCTCAACGACCTTCCCGACCGCGTGGCTTCCGTCGAGTTGCCCGCGCTCGCCCACGATCTGGACACGCCCGCCGACTACGCTGCGCTGCACCAAAATCCCGAGAAACGATCTGATCCGAGGTAGGAGCGCCACTTTTGTGGGCGGGGTGCCCTCACCCCGCGAGCGACGTCAATGCGGGGTGAGGGC
>JANYBX010000260.1 GCA_025360615.1 Opitutia bacterium | reverse complement strand
GCCCAGCAAATCGACCGTGAGGAAATGCGTGTATTTGTAGAAGCAGAGCGCGAGCACGCTCAGCACAATGCCGGCGGCGCAGGCGGTGCGGTTGCGGGTCAGCGCCAGAAAATAAGTGACGATGCCGAGCGCGATGATCGGGGCCATGCCCGCCGGGCCGGCGAACTGATAATGAAACGTAACGCACGCGAGGCCGAGGAACGGCATCCGCAGGAAAGATTTTCGCAGGAGCCAGTATATCGGGACGACAATCGCGGCGAAGGCGACGAACCAGTAAGTGTTGAAAATGATCCCGGCCGACGTCGCGGAATTAGAGGTGTGGTCGAAAATCGTCATGCCGGACCGCTACGCGAAAAGAAAGAAATGGAGAAAGCGAGAATGGAAGCCGGATGGGTGGGAAGCGAAGGGACGACGGTCATAATTCAAAACGCGACGTAGATGAACGGTTGCACCGGCAATGTGAGACGGAAGAGGAGATAGTGGAAGAAGACGCCCACGGCCAAGCCGATGACGAGCGAGATGGCGTGGCGGACGATTGGGGAATTGAAGGCGGGTTCGTCGGGTTTCATGGGGCGGGGATGTAGCCGAGTTCGACGGCCATGATTTTGATTTTCGCGGCCGTCATCACCGCCAGTTTCGCACCACCCGTGGCGGTGAGATGGGTGCGGTCGAAATAGTCCCGCTGGGAGAAATCACGTCCGTAGGTGAGCGCGCGATAGCCGCCTTCCTCCCATTGCTGCACGGCCATATCGTAGGTGATTTTGTCGCGGTAACGTTCGTCGTCGGTCAGCCGGACCAGATAATAGGGACTGCTGCCGCTGATTAAAATCAAGGTGCGCTTTTTGAGCGACGGGGGGAACACATCCTTGATGCCCGCCGTGAAAAGATCCCAGACGGGCGCGTAGATTTGCCACACGCCGGCCGCGTCTTTGTTGAAGGCGAACTGGCTGCAGCCGCGGACGTTGATCAATTCGACCTCAATCGTGGCGGGGTTGTAGCGTTGCTCCAGCGTCCACGCCGTGCCGTCCGGCTCGGGGTCCTCCATTTTTTTGCGCGGAGTGAGAAAGCGAGTGGGCCCGAGCGTGAAGGGATTCCAGACGGTGTTGAACCGCTCGTAGGTGACCTGATTCCAAAAATCGTTGAAATAAAACCAGTGGTCGAGCCAGGCGGAGATCCGCAGTTCCTTAAAGCCGGCGCTGTAGTTGGGGTCGACGACGTTGGCCGCGACGGCCTTGGCGCGCGGGGCGTCGTCGATCAACAGGCCCTTGTAGTAGGCATCCCAAAACACCCAGCGATAGACGCCGCTGCCGCCGGGAGTGGGCGGCTGCCCTGGTGCGGCGTTGGCGATGTAGATTTGCCGCGGGAATTCCTGGCGCAACGCCTCGGCGGCCACGGCGGCGCCGTCGGTGATGAGCGAGCTGTTGAAGGCGAGATTCGCCACGCAATAACCGTCGCCGAGATTTTCCTGCAGATGCTTCGTCCAGATCTGTTCCGGGAGTTGCGCCACGCCGCGGAGGACCGAGTTGCCGCCGACCACGACGAGAATTTGCTGCGGTTTAATCTTCGCGCGGACGATCGCCATCATCTCGTTGACGGTCGGATAATATTTGGTCTCGGGCGAGGTGTGGCGACTGAAGCGCACGAAGCCGGGGTGCCCGTTTTCCAACGCGGCCTGACGACCGAGAACGCAGAGGGCGCCGAAACCAATCACCACGCCGACCAGGACGGTGCGCGGCGAGAGCGCCACGCGGCGGAGAGCGCGGATGATTTCGACGGGGCTCATGGCGTGGGCGGGAAAATTTGCGAAGTGAAGAGCTGGGTGGCCATGCGGAGGGCGTCAGACACGGGATAGAAGAAGACGAGCCAGCCGAGCCAGACAAAGAGCTGCGTGGCGGCCCAGCACACGGTGGGAAAACGGCCCAGTAGTTTCTGCAAGAGCGGGCCGACGATCGGAAGGCGAGCGTAGTTGCCGCAGATGGCGAGACCGACGCCGTGGTAGACGCCCCAGACGACGAAGTGCCACGAGGGCCCGTGCCAGAGACCGCAGAGCGCGAAGGCAAGGAGGCCGTTGAAAATTTTGCGCGCGAGGCCGTGGCGGCTGCCGCCGAGGGGAATGTAAACGTAGTCGCGAATCCACGAGCTGAGCGAGATGTGCCAGCGTTGCCAAAAATCCTGGATGCTGCGCGCGGCGTAGGGCCAGTTGAAGTTCTCGGGAAGCTTAATGCCGAGGAGTCGGGCGAGACCGATGGCGATGTCGCTGTAGCCGCTGAAATCCATCAGGATTCGCATCGCGAGCATGAAGAAGAAAAACCAGCGCACGCCGAGCGTGAGCGTGCCGAACTGCGGCCCGTAGTAGGCGATCACCAGCGTGAGATTATCGGCGATGACGACTTTCTTGAGGAAGCCCATCGCGATGCGACGGAGGCCATCGGCCACATCCGCGGTGCCGACGTTCGCCGCGCCCTCCTGCAACGCGGGGATGAACTGGGCGTAACGCTTGATCGGTCCGGCGACGAGGGAGGGGAAGAACAGCGAGAAGAGGAGAAAGTGCAGGGGATTCCTCAGCGGAGCGCCGCCTTTGCGCACTTCGTAGAGATAGTGAACAAACTCGAAGGCGAAGAAGCTCATGCCGAGCGGCGGGGCGAGGGGCATGAGTTTTTTCGCAGACGCCTCGGCGGCGGTTCCCCAGGACGAGTTGAGCATGCCCAGCAAATCGACCGTGAGGAAATGCGTGTATTTGTAGAAGCAGAGCGCGAGCACGCTCAGCACAATGCCGGCGGCGCAGGCGGTGCGGTTGCGGGTCAGCGCCAGAAAATAAGTGACGATGCCGAGCGCGATGATCGG
>JANYBX010000205.1 GCA_025360615.1 Opitutia bacterium | reverse complement strand
CGGGCAGCATCCGGCCGATCACATCGCGGGCTTCATGGCGGCATCGCTGGCGCAGCCGGCGGCGCTCGTGCTCGGCCGGCCGGTCTTCGGGCCCGAGGTGCCGCTGGAGCGCCTGCACGGGCGCAAGCTCAGCGTCGGCCTCGCGCGTCTGGAAATTCTCGGCGCCGGGATCGACGACCCGCTGTTTGGTTTCCGCGTTTATCCGGCGGCCGCGCTTCAGCGCGCGCTCGCCTCGACGCGGCGCGCGCGCGGTTTCGATTTCGATCCTGAGGTGGCGGTGCGCCTGGTCTGGGCGGGTGTGCCCACCGTGAATCTTTCCGCGCCGTGTCGCTATCTCGCCAAGGCTGACGGCGGCGTCTCCCACTTCCACTATGGGCGCGACAACGTGAAGCTCGTCTGGCTCCACACGCGGCTGTTGACACAGCTGGTTCTCTGGCGGTGGTTGCCGGTGTGGCGGACCCGCCGCCGCTCCTGAAATCACCATGTCCCTTCTCGCGCGACTGTTCCTGTTTTTCATCGCCGGCGCCGCATTGGCCGCGGAGACGCCCGACTTGCTCGGCCCCGCCACGTTGTTGACTGAACCCGCGAAAGATCCGGCGTGGAGCGAACTCTTCGCCCGGCTCGCGCCCAACAAGACGCGCTTCTCCCAATTCGAGGAAAAACGTTTTCTCCCGTTTCGCCAGATGCCGATCGTGCTGAAAGGCGAGATCCGAATCGTGCCCGAGCTCGGCCTTAGCCTGCGCTATCTTGAGCCGGAGAAACGAATCCTGATCATCGACGCGAAGGGCCTGCTCATGCGCGACGAAGAAGGCCGCGAGCGCGCCGCGCCCTCCGACAGCCGCGCTCAAGCGATCACTTCCGCGATGGTGAGCGTGCTGCGGTTCGACATCGCCGCGCTGCAAAAATCTTTCGCGATCCACGGGCGGCGCGAAGACGCCGCGTGGACACTGGCCTTCGTGCCGCACGACGCTGCTGTCGCCGAGACGATCGGCACGCTGGTCGTCAGCGGCGAAAAGGCGCAGTTGACGCGGATCGAAATGAAGAAGAGCGCCACGCAACGGATCGAGATCGCGATCGCCGAGACGCGCGAGGACGTGATTTTCACCGAAGCCGTGTTGAAGCGTTATTTTCGTTAACCGCGCGTGGAGCCCGCCCGGCAGAAAATTTTCGCCCGACGGGCGCTCGCGGCCTTCGTGCTCCTGTGCGGCACCTGGCTCGCGCAGCTCGACTACGGGAGGAAAATCTCGACCAATGTCCTCGATCTCATCCCGGCGACCGAGCAGTCGCCGGAACTCGCTCTGATCCGCGGCTTCGCGAACGACGTGCAGGCGCGCGTGATGTTATTCGCCCTGCGCGATGCGAAGTCTCCCGGCACGGCACCCGGCGTAGCGGCGGCGTTGCTCGCGGCGGAGCTGGGGCGTTCCCCGCTTTTCGCGGAAGCCGCAGTGATCGGCGATTCCTCCGGGCAGGCGGCGCTCGGCCGCGAGATTTTTGCCCAACGCTTCCAGCTGCTGTTGCCCTCGTGGCTGGCGGAGCGGGAACGCGATTTCGCCCGCAGCGGGCTCGCGCCGGAGAAATTCGCCGACTGGCTCGCCGAACGCTCCGCCGCCGAGCTGGAGAAATTTCTCAACCGCCCCGAGGCATCCGCGATGCAGGATCTCGCACTCGCCGATCCGCTCCTGCTCGTGCCGACGTTGCTGGACCGCGCGCGGGGCATCGCGGAGCCAGCGGCGGGGGGGGGCGACCACGCGCTCGTCTGGGCGCGCCTGCGCGTCTCGCCGCTCGCGGAGGAGGGACAAAAGCCGGTGTTTGCCGTCATCGATGCGGCGATGCAGCGGGTTCAATCGGCGCACCCGGGCGTCGAGCTGGAGTGGTCGGGGATCAACCGTTTCGCGGCGGCAAGTCGCGCGCGCATCGAGTCCGAGATGAGTTTTCTCAATCTCGTGTCGCTGGCCGCGGTGCTGGGCGTGAGCTGCATTTTCGTTCGCCGCATCCATAAAATTTTGCACCTCGTGCCGGTGATTCTGCTCTCGATCATGGGCGCATGGACGGCGGCGACGCTGTGTTTCGAGCGGCTCCACATTTTGGTTTTTGTGATTGGCTCGCTGCTCAGCGGCGTCGCCATCGACTACGGTTTCTACATCTACATGCAGCCCTCGCTGCGACCGGATGAGCCCTACGCCGCCAAGCTGCGCCGTCTGCTGAAACCCCTGCTCGCAAGCTGTCTTACCACCGTGATTGGTTTTTCGCTGCTGCTGTTTTCGGAGCTGCCGCTCATCCGGCAGATCGGACTTTTCGTGAGCGCCGGGCTGCTGTGTGCGCTGGGCTCCGCGATGTTGTATTTCGCGCAACTCGAACGGCCGCTGCTGGAAGGCCGCCAATTCGGCGCGATCGGCGCCGGTCGGGAGCGCCCGGCACTTCGCCGCGGGGTGTGGTTTCTGTTCTTTGCGGCGATGGCGCTCGCCTGCGTCGGGCCGTTTTTTCTGCACTGGCGCGACGACATCCGGCAGCTGGATATGCCCTCGCCGGAACTTCACACCAACGAGGAGAAAGTCCGCCGTCTCTTCGGCGAGAAATCCACCGGGGCCGTTTACGTGACGCAGGGAAAGTCCGTGTCGGAGGCGCGGGCCAACTTGGAAAATTTTCTACGCTACGAAGCGCTCGTCGCCCCTGGCGCTGCGGCGACGAGCCTGGGCCTGATCCTTCCGACGGAGGAGGACCGCAACCAGCTCCCGGCGCGAGTGAAGGCGAGG
>JANYBX010000225.1 GCA_025360615.1 Opitutia bacterium | reverse complement strand
CGACGAGCACGGCGAAACCGAATCCCACCGCCAGCACCAGAAACACGGTCTGTGGCTGAAGCCGGGCCCAAAACCCTATTCGTTCCTTCGCCGGGACCTGCAAGTTATTCGTCGGTAATGCCACGCGCGGCGAAAATGAGTTTGTCAACCCGGGCATCAAACCAAATATCCGCGCACCTGCTACTGCGTAGTCCCGATCAACCCTCTCCGTATGTCCTATTCCATCCAACACCTGAAAGAAACCGCCGAGATCGTTTCCAAAATCAACCCCGACGACTGCGAGAAGTGCGTCGCTGAACTCGTCGGCGTCCGCACGCGCGGCGGCCGGCTCTTCATCCTCGGCGTCGGCGGCAGCGCGGCCAATGCCTCGCACGCCGTGAACGATTTTCGCAAAATCGCCGGCCTCGAAGTTTACGCCCCCACCGACAACGTCTCCGAACTCACCGCCCGCACCAACGACGATGGCTGGGCCAGCGTCTTCGTCGAGTGGCTCCGCGGCTCCCGCCTCAACAGCAAGGATGCCATCCTCATTCTCTCCGTCGGCGGCGGCAACTTGGAGAAAAATGTTTCCCCCGGTTTCATTTCCGCCATCCAGCTCGCGAAGCAGGTCGGCGCGCGCGTCATCGGCATCGTCGGCAAAGACGGCGGCTACACCGCCACGCAAGCCGACGCCTGCGTGATCGTCCCCACCGTCAACGCCAACAACATCACGCCCCACAGCGAAGCCTTCCAAGCCGTCATCTGGCACCTCTGGGTCTCGCACCCCGACATCAAGGTCAACCAGACCAAGTGGGAAAGCGTCGTCGCCAAACCCTGACGCTCCTCCAGCAGGGCCGGTCTTCGACCGGCCCTTTTTTGTATCCGCCCCAGCCCCGCCTCATCTGAACTCAGGAGTCACATGCCCGCCCTCCGCCCCGCCATCTTCCTCGACCGCGACGGCACCCTCAACGTCCAGGTCATCCGTGACGGCAAACCCTACCCGCCGCAGACCCTCGCGGAGTTCGCCCTCTTCCCCGGCGTGCCCGCCGCCTGCGCCGAACTCGCCGCCGCCGGTTATGTGCTCGTCGTCGCCACGAACCAGCCCGACGTCGGCCGCGGCGATCAGGCCCAGTCCGTCGTCGAGGCCATGCACGCGCGCCTCCGCCAGCTCATCCCCGCGATTTCCCACGTCGAGGTTTGCTACGCGCCCGGCCAGGGCATCAGCCATCCCGACGACTACCGCCGAAAACCCGAACCCGGCATGTTGCGCAACGCCGCCCGCTCCGTCGGCCTCGACCTGACCCGCTCCTGGATGATCGGCGACCGCTGGCGCGACATCGACTGCGGCCAGCGCGCCGGCGTCCGCACCGTGTTCATCGACTTCGGCTACGCCGAGGAACTCCACGCCGCACCCGATTTCACGGTCAAGGATTTCCCCGCGGCCGCCGCCGTCGTGCTGCGCTCCACGCCATAATTTCACCTCATCCGTGGCACATGCCATGCTAAGTTCACCCTAGCTCGCAGAACCGAAACTATGAACTTCCCCATCGCTAAAATCTCCCTCGCCACCCGCTGCGCCACCCTCGCCGCCGTGAGCCTCGCCTCCGCCCTCCTCGCGCAAACGCCGCCGGCCACGACCGGTGAAACCGTGAAGATGGAAAAATTCGAGGTGAACTCCGTGCCGATCGAGCAGCAGATCCTGCCGACCTCGCGCCCGTTCAATTCCGTTTTCGGCACGGATATGAGTATCCTCGATACGCCGCGCAACGTGACGATCATCTCGCGCGAGCAGATGAACGTCATCGGCATTCAGGAAACCCGCGATTTCTCCAAGCTCACCGCCTCCAGCTACACCCAGACCAACTTTGGGCTTCCCTCCAATCCCTCGATCCGCGGCCAAACCGCCGACGTGCTCGTCAATGGCATGCGCCGCGGCCTCACGGTCAATGGCAACGGCATGCCCGTTAATTTCAACTCCGTCGAATCGGCCAACATCGTCAAAGGCACCGCCAGCGTGATCTACGGCGCCACCAGCTACACGGGCGGCTACGCCGATTTCATCACCAAGAAACCTTACTTCGACAAAACCAAGGGCTCCGTCGCCGCGACCGCCGGCATGTATGAGCAATACCGCTGGACGCTCGATCTGGGCGGCCCCGTTTCCCCGGAATTCGCCTACCGCCTGAGCTATTCCGGCGAGGATTCCGGCAGCTACTATTACGGCGGGAAGAAAAAGACCCAGGCGATCTACGGCGCCATCGAGTGGCACCCGAACCAAAACTACACGCTGGAGATGAACGGTGAATTCTACGTTGCCGACTTCACGGAAAACTGGGGCATCAACCGCGTCACCCAGCAGCTCATCGACACCGGCTACTACATTCCCGACGCACAGACCGACGCCCAATACGCCGCTTGGGCCAAGACGGTCGGCGGCGCGTTCAACCCCGTCCAAGCCTACGGCACCCCGGTGAAACTCGACCGCCGCAAACGCCTGCTTTCCCCCGGCGACGACAGCTACGGCATCAACGTCACCGCGCAGGCGATCCAGA
>JANYBX010000165.1 GCA_025360615.1 Opitutia bacterium | reverse complement strand
CACGAACCACGTGTTGCTCGGCTGCTTGGCGACAAACTCGATCTTCACGATGGATTTGATGCCCTTGAAACCATACTACCACGGCGTCACGAGCCGGAGTGGCGCACCATTTTGGTTCGGCAGTGCCTTGCCGTAAATTCCCGTCGCGATGAACGCCAGCTCGTGCATCGCCTCGTCGAGCCGCAAGGCCTCCACATACGGCCAGTCGAGCACCGGCTCGCGCTGGCCGGCCACGTTTTTCGGATCGTTGAACGAGGTGAACTTCACGAATTTCGCCTCCGCCTTCGGGTCGGCCAGCCCCACCAGCTTCGCGAGCGGAAACCCATCCCACGGCACCACCATCGACCAGGCCTCGACGCAGCGGTGCCGGTAAACGCGCTCCTCGATTCCCCCGAGTTTCCCGATGAGATCGTTCACGTCGAACTTCCCCGGATTGCGGATGAGTCCGGCGAGTTCGACCGTCCACGGCTCGGTCTTCCAGCCCTTGGCGTTGTCCTTCGGCTCGGATTTATCGGTGCCGAATTCGTAGAAATTATTGTAGCTCGTCACGAAATCGTAGGGCGTGGGCTTGAGCGTGCCCGCCGGATAGAGCGCATTTTCCTTCGCGGGAAATCCCACCGTCGCCCCGCGCAGCGCCGCGGGCGCGAGCAGGCCGGCCGAAGCCACGCCGAGGGTTTTCAGGAAATCCCGGCGGTTGCGGAGGCGGTAAACGGACTCGGCGGTGACCGCTGACTCCGGGAGTTCCCAATTTTTTGGCGTGCGGATGTTCATGGCGAAACGTCGTGTGGATAGGAGCCGCGATCAGTCTGAATTATTCCGAGGTTGATCGCGCCCGACTGAACCGCAAGCCTCCCGCCCCTTATGGGACGTCAATGGCTACACGCGAAACGCGCCATCGTTAACGAACGGAAAAGCAAAGTTGCCGGCAAGCTGACCAAGGAAATCAGCGTCGCCGCCAAACTCGGCGGACCCGACCTCGCGGCCAATGCCCGCCTGTTTGCCGCCGTTGAAAAGGCCAAGAAGGCCAGCGTCACCCGCGACGTGATCGAGCGCGCCATCCGAAAGGGCGCGGGCATCGGCGACGATAAACTCGTGCTCGAGCACATCGTCTTCGAAGGCTACGCGCCGCACAAAGTCCCCCTCATCGTCGAGGTTTACACCGACAACCACCAGCGCACCGCGCCTGAGATGCGCGTGCTCTTTAAAAAAGGCGTGCTCGGTCAGGGCGGCAGCAACAAGTTCCTCTTCGATCACGTCGGCCTCGTCGAGGCGCACCATGCCGACCCGAAGACCGACCTCGAAGCCGCCGCGATCGAGGCGGGCGCCAACGATTTCGAAGCGGTCTCCCACGAACTCAACGACGACATCCCCGAGGGTCACGCGGGCGCGCGTTTCATCACCGACTTGAAGGCCGTCCACGCGGTCTCCACTTGGCTCGCCAAAAACGGCTGGATCGTCGTCACCGCGGAGCTGGGCTATCTCGCGAAAAATTATCCTGAGCTCGACGAAGCCGCGCGGACCGAGGTCGGCGAATTTCTCCACGCGCTCGACGACCACGACGATGTGCAACGCGTCTGGGCGGCGGTGAAGTAAGCTCCAGGGCGCCCTCGCTCCCCGACGTCAGCAGCCCAACCTTGGTTGGCTTAATTCGACCGGAATCCCAGCGCCGCCAGTTCGCTCAGGTGAAACGGCGCGCTTTCCAGCACTTCCTGCAGCTTCGCCACCGCCGCCGGTAAATCCGCCGCGTCGAGGAGGGCGGCACCGTCATCCGCATCATGGATGTGCACCGCCCACGGACTCGGCGTGATCTTCGGGTTCACCTCGAACACGGAGCCGTAAAGATAATTTCCCGGCAGTCCCGGATGCACTCCCGCGCCCGGCACGAGAAACAGGCTGTGCATCGCGTCGTGCACGAAAGGCGCCGCGGATGCCCCATGGTGTTTGCGGTGATGAATCGATCGACCGACCACTCTGAGTCGCTGACTCTCCGCCTTCGCGCGCAGCGTCTCGGGCAGCGACTGCACGTAGCGGTCGAAAATCGCCGCGTTGGGCTCAAGCGCCTCGGCGCCGATCTGCCCGGCGGTGAGTTGCTCCAGATTGTTCGCGTGAAACAACGGCCGCTTCGCCAGCGAGTGCACGGTTACGTGGCCGTCCTTGTGATCGGCGTCCGCGTAGACTTGGTGCGAAGCGTAGAGCCGCTCCACCGCATCGCGATAAGCTGGCGTATGCGGCACAGCGCCGATGGGGCTGTGCTCAATCATATCCAAGACCGTCTGATCAAACTGCGCATGGGGAGACTGCGGCATGTTCGAGTTCCTAGATGGCGTCTTTCCGCAACACGAGGACCAACTCGCGCCCCCGCCGCCTCACTTCTCTTCCTTCACTCGAATCCGCCGGTATTCCATCGTGCCGCGATCGACCTCGAGCCCGATCGGGCCGGTCGCCGGAATTTTCAACGCCGCTTCCAATACCTCGCCGTTGCACGTGCAGTGCGCGACGCCGTCCTTCACCGTGACTTCAATTTCATTCCAGTCCTGCGCCTTGTATTTCTTCAACTCCTTGTAAGGCCCGGCCAGGAGATAGTCGCGACACTGGAGTTGCGGCTTCCTCAGGAAAATCCCGCTGTCGGCTTTCACCGAGGCGCGAAACTCCAGCCGCAGCACGAAGTCCTTGGGAAACTCCTGGATCGTCCAGAGCTGGGTGATGGCTCGCGGTAACACCTCGTGCGCGGCCAAAATGCCGTCCGCACCGGTGAAGCGCGCGTCGGGTGTGACAGATTTGGCATCGAATTTTTCCCCCGCGGGATAACGCCAGCCGGTCAGATCGTGGCCGTTGAAGAGGCTGACGAACCCCGGCTCGGGCTTGAAATCATCTGCGGAGCGTGCGGCCAAAGCCGCCGCGAAAAACAAGGCGAGGAATGAGGCACGGGGTATTTTCATAAGGGGAAACCGGGGGAGGTTAACTCAGCGGATGATTTCCCACTTCGTGGGATCACCGGGCACATCCATCACTTGGATTTGATTCACGGTTTTGAAATTCGTGTGATCCGCGAATGCCCAGACGACGACCTTCCGGTCCGGCGTGAGTTCGAAGAAATGCGGCTGTTTGCCGATATGGCCGTGCCCGAGATAATTGCAGAAAATCGTGTTACCATTCGGTAGGATTTGGAACCCCGTCGTGAGTCGCAGCGGATTCCCCGGGATGTCGTTTTCGTTCAGCTCCCAGACCATCTTCATGTCGGCGTCGAGTTCCTGGATTTTGTGGCCGTCGCCGAGCGAGATCAGCAGGTGGCCATTCGCGAGCGGCAGTACGTTGTGGACATCGCCCGGGACCGGGGTGAGGCGCAGGGATTTGCCCGTGGCGTCGAGTTCCTCGACCAAGTGCTGGGCTTTGCGCGCTACGAAATAGTGGCCGTTCTTCGCCTGGCGCACGCCGCGAAACTGATCGTGCACCTTCACGGTCGCCGGGGGAGGCGTGAGTTTGATTTCCTTCACGATCTTCCCCGTGCGATCGAGCTCGATGATGCGGCACGGCCCATTCTCGACGGCGAGAACGTTCCCATTGGGCAGCGGCTGGCACGCGTGAATCTCGGTGGTCGGGTCGGATTTATATTCCCAGACGAGCTCCTTCTTCTCGGCCTTGCCGGTCATCTCAATGACTCCCGTGTTGTGGCAGAACAGAAAATTACCGTTGGCCAGTACCCAGCAGTCCTGCGGATGTTTGCAGGCGTATTCCCAAATGATTTTTCCCTCGGCGGAAACCTGGGCGACCTTGCCGCCGTAGGAATCGGTGCAAAAAAACGGATGCTCCGCGCGAGCGGTGCCCAGTGACGAACCAGCCGCGAACAAAACTATCACGGCGCGCAACACAGAGGACAGATTCTGCTTCATGGTAAATAAACGGAGGGGGTGAAAAACAGACGGGGTTCATCCGCAGCCTGCGCCGCTCGGCGAACGCGCCGCAATCCCCGAACTCTGTCCCAAGCTCGATCAGTCAGAGCCGGGCCCCGCGCCAAGATGCCAAGCCGAAAAAATGCGCCCCGCCTCGGGGCGGTGGCCCGAATAAATTCCTGTCTTTGCTTCCGTGCTTCGCGGCTCATCACTACCGGCCGCACCATGAAACCCACCGGCACCGCCCATCGCATCCCGCGTGAAATGGACGCCCGCGCCCGCGCCGTTCGCTCCCTGCGCCGCAAACTCGCCCTTGCCGCCGCCATCGTCGTGGTCGTCATGCTGTGCCTGCTGTTCCCCCGCGCGCTCGCATTTGTGGAGCTGGCCGCCCGCGAAATTCGCTACCTCTGGTGGCTGATCGCAATCCTCGCCCTCGGCGTGTGGCTCGCCTTTTTCTTCGGCAAGAAACGCGACTAAAACCTCTCACGCGCGTATCCACCGCCGCGATTTTTCCCGCGCTCGTCGCCATGGCATGATTGCACCTCGCGCCTCCCCGCGTTGGCTTGGCTCCGCATCCATGGCGCCTCGCAATTCGGCCGCAAAATTCACTGAGCGCCGGTCCAAGGCGGAAGCGCCGGCCCACCCGGGTGCCACCAAGCGCACCTTCGCCCGCTAACCGCAATCATCCGAGTTAAACTCATGTCCGACCTCCTTCCCTTAAAAGGGAAGGCCTTACTTCGCGGCCGTGGCGATCTTGGTGGAAATACAGAAGCCTGATGTGATTGGGATAAATCCTGACTTACCGGTTGGCGTTCGGGCCTCGGCTGCCATTCCTTTCCCGTTTCCATGCCCGGTCGAAACCAAATCCCTGCGCGTCGTCCTCGCGCCACCGTGCCGCCGCATGCCGCCGCGCCCCTCCGTGCCGGCGCGTTGCTGGTGATCGATCACGAGCGGTTGCAAGGCGCGGCATGGGCGGAGTTTCACACCGTGCGCAAGCGGCTCGACAAGGCATCGCGCGACCTCCACCGCCACGAGGAGATCGACATGCCGGCCTTTGACTCATGGCTCCATCGCACGTTTCCGGTCCTCATCACCACGCTGCGCGAACTCCACGCCGAGGTCGCGGCCAAGGCCCGGAAAATTCAGACGGTGCAGGCCATCGCCGCCTATTCAGGCGGCTCGTTGAAACGTCTCTGGCGCGAGCAAAAAGCGCGCGAAGCCAACCCGGAGGCGTTTGAAGACGACTGCGAATCCATCCCCGACGAGGCCGACGATAACGACAACGAAAATGATTCCAGTGGACGCCGCCACGAGGCGCGATTCGACGATTTCGAGAAAAAATCCGGCCCGACGCCCTCGCCCGACGCCCGCGCGATTTATCGGCGACTCGTACAGCGTCTCCACCCGGATCGTGGCGGCGCGTGGACCCCCGCCCGCGAACGGCTTTGGCACGAGGTGCAGCAAGCGTGGGCGGTGGCCGACACCGACTGGCTCTCTCGCCTCGAAGTGGATTGGGAGGAGGCGCACGAGATCGTCGGCCCGACCTCCCCGCTCAGCCGCCTGCGCCGCGCCATCGAGGAACTCCATGCCGCCCGCCGCGACACCGAGCGCAAGCTCCGCGACTACCGTGGCTCCCCGCCATGGCGTTTCACGAAAAACGAAAAGCAACGCGCTTCGCTCCAGCAAAACATCGCGGAGAATTTCGCGCACGACATTCACTTCCTCCGGCGCCAGCTCGATCACCTCAACACGACCATCGCCGCATGGGAGGAAGACTGGCGTCACGACCGCCGCCCGAAATCGCGCCATCGCCAGAGTCGCCGGTAGGCCTCTCGCCCCGCCGCCGCCTCGCCGGATGGAGGGAACTGCTTGCCCGGATGAGGGAGAAAATGTGCGGAAGTGGGTGAAGGCCCCATGGCACGTTGTGCGCCGCTCGGTTATGATATCGTGATGAATCCACTCATACTGATTATTGTGCTCCTCCTTCTTTTCGGCGGCGGCGGCTTTTATCTCGGCGGGCCGGTGTACGGCGGCAGCGGCCTCGGCCTCATTTTACTGATCTGCATCATCATTTATTTGATGGGCGGCTGGCGCACGAAGAACTGACCCCGAAGGTCGCGCTTCACACCGCGCGTCGGCCCTTTGGGTCCACGCCTTGGTTTGCCCTGAAAGTCTACATGCCCGGCTGCATGAAGCCGGGCGTTTTAAAATATCATCCCTCGCAACGCCTATCGCGAAAGCTTTTCTCCGCGCCATGAAAAACCATCATCACAACGGCCCGATTCATCCCACGTCTCGTGAACGGATCCATGAAGCCCTTGCCACCCGTGCCTATGAACTGTGGATGCGGGACGGCGAGCCGGAGAACCGCGCGCCGGAGTTCTGGCTCGCGGCGGAAAAGGAACTCATCGCGGCGCGTCAAAATCCGAAATCAGATCTGGCCCTGCCGGTTTCATTTTGATCATGGCCGCAGGAATCTCCGGTTTTTCCCTTTCATGAAAAAGGGGCAGGCAGTCGTTATCACGGGTAAGATCAGACTAAAACGCTTCGACCCCGCCTACTGCGGTGGCCAGGAAAAAACGGCCACGAAAGCTCGAACGGAGGCACTCGGCGAACAAATCGGCGCGCTGCAGCCCTTGCTCTACGCCAATGCCCGCCACGCCGTCCTCCTGATTTTTCAAGGAATGGACGCCAGCGGAAAAGACGGTGCCGTGCGCACCGTGCTGAAATCCGTCAATCCCGCCGGCGTCGAAACTGCAAATTTCAAGGTGCCGTCGGCCGAGGAGAGCGCGCACGATTTTCTCTGGCGGATCCACCGCGCCGTGCCGCGACACGGCAACATCGGCGTCTTCAACCGCTCGCACTATGAGGCCGTGCTCGCGGAGCGCGTGCTCGGGCTGGTCCCGCGCAAAGTGTGGACACGGCGCTACCAGCAGATCGTGGACTTCGAGCGGATGCTCGTCGAAAACGGCGTGCTCGTGCTGAAATTTTACCTGCACATCAGCCGCAAGGAACAAGCCGCTCGATTCAAGGAGCGCCTGGCCAACCCGGAGAAAAACTGGAAATTCTCCCACGCGGACCTGGCCACGCGCCAACATTGGGGCGACTACATCGACGCCTATGAGGACATGATCAACGAGACCAGCCACCCCCTCGCCCGATGGCACATCGTTCCCGCCGACCGTAACTGGTATCGCGACCACCTCATCGCCGAGTCCGTGGTGCGCGCCTTGAAAAATCTAAAAATGACCTGGCCGAAACCGACGGAGGATTTGTCCAAGGTCCGAATCGACTGACGGCCGGAAGCAGGCAAGCCCCGGGTCCCATGACCCGGGGCAAAACGCGCGCGGAATTTCCGCCGCTTACTTTTTCTTGTTCGCTGCGGCCTTTGCCTTCGTCGCCTGCTGGGAGGTGACGAGCGACTGCTTCTTCTGATTCGAGTCGTTGGTCTTCGACTGTTTTTGCGAGGCCTGCTTCTGCACTGATTTCGGTGATCTATCGCCCATGATGGAGTTTCTTTCGTGGAGTTGTCTCACCCGCGGGATATTCGTTTCCCCGAGGGCGTTGGCCTATATCCGGGAAAGTCACGAGGCGTAGCAAGCACACTCACGGGTCGCCCGCCTCCCCGTCTTCATCAGCGGCCATCAAGAGGAGTGCGGTTTATCCCAAAGCGGTTTTCCCGAAACCGGTGGCATGGCTTTCGGGGCCGTTTTGTGCGGAACTTGCGGCGCGCGGGCGGCCTTGTTTTGCAACGCCGCTTTCAATGCTTCCTCCTGCGGAATCGGTGGCGAAATGAGATGCTCGACGGCGGCCTCGGAGACAGTCTCCGCTTTCACGCGGTCGGCCAAGGCCGTGGCTCCCTTGGACTCGCTGACGGTGCGCGAATTCTCGGCGGCCTCGGACGACGAGCTCACATCCGCTGACCCGGCCGAGAGCTGGCGTTCCGCCTCCAGCCATATTTCCAAATCGCGCCCGACGGGACTTCCCTGAGCCTGCCAGATTTTCTGAGCGCGTTGAGTTACTTTTTCGTGGGAGGGTGAATTTGTTTTCATAGTTTTCGTGGATCGCAGTGGAAGCACAGAAGGGTTGAGAGAAGAGACCCCGACAGCGCGGTCGACTTAGCAACGGACCAAGCGCGGCAACGGCGGTTCCAGCTTCCGCTAACCATCGGTCTCCGCGACGTCGGGCTCACTCATGCTGCCCCGCACTGCGGCTTGAACCGGGGGAAGTTAGCCTCGAAAATTCCTGTCAGACCATTAAACACCGATGAATCACACCCAACTCACGAATCGGGAGAGGCACATGCCGCCCTCGGCTCTTGCCTAACCTCGGGGGTGATTCTTATCAAAAAATTCTCCATGATCCCGTCTCTTCGTCTTGGTCTCCTCCTATTGGGTGTTGTCGTCCTCCCACCGCTCGCGACGCGGGCCGATCCCCTCGACGACACGATCACCGCGCTCATGCAGAAGCGGAAAATCCCGGGACTCTCCCTCGCCATCGTGCAGGACGGGAAGATCGTCAAGGCGCGCGGCTATGGCGTGATCGAAAGCGGCGGGTCTGCTCCCGTAACGGTGGACACGCTGTTTCAGGCCGGGTCGGTCAGCAAACCCGTCGCCGCGCTCGGGGCATTGCGGCTGGTGGACGCGGGCAAACTCTCTCTCGATGCGGACGTGAACAGCGCGCTGAAAACGTGGCGCGTTCCGGAAAACGATTTCACAAAAATAGAGAAGGTAACGTTGCGCCGCTTGCTCAGCCACACTGCGGGCATGACCGTGCACGGCTTCCCCGGCTACGCCGTCGGTGCGACCTGGCCAACTCTGGTCCAAGTGCTCCACGGCGGGAAACCGGCCAACACGGCCGCGATCCGGGTCGATGTCACGCCGGGAAGCATTTGGCGTTACGCCGGCGGCGGCTATACC
>JANYBX010000152.1 GCA_025360615.1 Opitutia bacterium | reverse complement strand
GCCAACACCGCTCCCACCCCGCTCGTCGCCGGTGAACGCGCCGTGGTGGACACCGCCCTGCCGCACGCCACCGCCCCCGTGGTCACCGTCTTGACGTCCGGGGAAATCGCGCACGCCCTCATCTGGCAAAGGGTGCGGTTGGAGTTTACCGCGCAACCACTTTCCGAGGTGGTGGCCGAGTTCAATTTGCGCAACCGCGCGCAGATCGTCATCGCCGACGCGGAGACGGCGAAACTGCGCGTCGGCGGCACCTTTGGCGCCGACAACCTGGAAGGCTTCGTGCGATTGTTGCAGATCAGTTTTGGCGTCACCGTGGAACGGCGGGCCGACGGCGCGGTGGTTTTGCACCGCGCGAAATAATCCGGTAAAATTTTCGGCTCACTTTAGCGGAAATCGGATTTCCGGTCGTCTCAGCTTTGAGCACGCCACTAACCCCACCATGATTACACCTCGTCTGTTGTTGAAACGCACCACCGCCCTCTTGTTTGCCTCGCTCCTGTTGACTGGAGTCCTGCAGGCCCAAACGCCAAACTCACCCAAAAAAACCTACAAACTCGCCGCGGGCGACGCCGCCGCGACACTGAAGCAATTCTCCGAGCAATCGGGCGAACAAATCGTCTATCCCGCCGACAAGGTTGCCGGCGTGCAGACCAAAGCCGTGAGCGGCGAACTCACCTCGCGCGCCGCGCTTGAACGCATGTTGGCCGGCACGGGCCTCGTCGTCATGCAGGACGAAAAGACGGGCGCCTTCGCCCTGCGGGCGGTTCCTCCTCCTCCGGCCCCGACAAAGAAAGCAGCCACCCCGACGCCCACGACCTCCACCGTCGGAACCACGGATTCCACCGTCGTCCTGTCGCCTTTCGAGGTGAACTCCGATCAGGACCGCGGCTACCACGCGTCCAGTTCCATGTCCGGCACGCGCCTCAACTCCAATCTCGCCGACCTCGCCGCCTCCATCTCCGTCGTCACGAAACAGCAGCTCCAAGACACTGCCTCGACCGACATCAACGACATCTTCCGCTACGAAGCCAGCACCGAGGGCATTTATCAGTTCACCTCCTTCAACGTCGATCGCGGCAACGTCAGCGACGAGGTCGCCTCGAATCCCTCCGGTGCCACCCGCATGCGCGGTCTCACCTCCGCCAATCTCGCGACCGGCGGCTTCAGCACTTCCATCCCTCTCGACACCTATAACATCGACGCCGTCGAAATCTCCCGCGGCCCCAACTCCAGCCTCTTCGGCCTCGGCAACACCGGCGGCGGCGTGAACATCATCGCCTCGAAGGCGAATCTCTCGAAGGACATCTCCTCCTTCGGCACCCAAGCCGACAGCTACGACGGCTATCGCGCAAATTTCGATCTTAACCGCGTCATCATCAAAGGCAAATTCGCGGCGCGCCTCCTCGGGCTCTACGACGAAAAAGGCTACGTGCGAAAACCCTCCGCCGACACGACGCGCCGCCTGCAACTCGCCGTCGCCGTGCGGCCGTTTAAATACACCACGATCCGCGGCAGCTACGAATCGTATCGCAACTTCAACAGCCGCCCGAATTCCAAGACGCCCTACGACGGCGTGACCGAGTGGAAATCCAGCGGCAAGCCCACCTGGAATCCCCTCACCTCCACCGTGAACTTCGGCGACGGCCGCCCCTCGATCACCGACATCCTGGAGGCCAACGAACCGACTCAACTGCCCTACGGCATCGCGAGCGTCGATACCGCGTTCACGACTTTTCCCAGTTGGTATATCGAGGGCGGCGCGATCCAGCTCTACGAAATCAACCGCATACCCGCCGCCACCGGCACCGGGCCCAACAACGTGACGGGCGCGATGCACCTGCTCCAAAGCGGCACCTTTCTCGGCCGCACCGCCAATACCAACGCAAACCCGCTCTTCATCACGAAAACCGTCACCGACAAATCGGTCTACGACTATACCTCGATCAATCTCTCCGCGCCGAACTATGCGAGCGTCAAAGGCGAAACCGCCAGCCTCGAGCTTGAGCAAATTTTTCTTCAATCGCAGCGCCAGACCCTCGGCCTCCAAGCCGGCTGGCTCTACGAGCGCACCGGCACGAACAGCCGCGCCTTCCTCGGCAATAGCGACGGCGGCAAAGCCCAAATCTACGTCGACGTGAACGAATATCTGCTCGACCAAGCTTCCCTTGCCTCTCCCGTCCGCAATCCCTACCTCGGCCGCCCCTACGTCGGTGGCTCCCAACCCGCCTACCGGAAATCTCGCAACAACAACGAAAACTACCGCGGCACGCTGGCCTACGAACTCGACCTCACCCACGAAAGCAACTGGCTTCGCTGGCTTGGCAAAAACCGCTTCAGCGGCTATGGCGAATATCGTTCCATCTATGGCGGCAGCCTCGGCTTTAAGGACACTATGTCATCCACCGAAGCGTGGATGAACGGCAC
>JANYBX010000136.1 GCA_025360615.1 Opitutia bacterium | reverse complement strand
CGCAGCATCGAGGCCAACACCGCCGCGCTCCTCGCCCACGAAAATTCCCCCCGCGTCCGCCGCTCCGCCGCCAACGCCTGGCTCCGCCTCGCCCACGAGATTTTCCCCCTGCTCCCGCTTGAGACGATTCACGCCGAGCTGCAGGCCAACTCCCTCGGCGGCTCCCGCCTCCGCGTGGAAGGCGGCCGTCTCGTCCGCCTGACCGAGCGCCTCTTCGGCTGGCGCGCCGCCGCTCGTCTCAAACACCGCTGCGGTTAAAAACTCCATGACCTCCGATCTCGTCGCCGATTTCCAAGCCCGCCTCCAAGCCTACACTCCCAGCGCGGAGCACAACGACCGGGTGTTCACGGAATTCACCGCGCTCACGTGGGCCGATCCCCTGCTCGCGAACCACCGCCGCCACGTCGAGGCCAACCAGCTCGGCTACGGCGATCCCGCGTTCCACGCCCTCTGGGCCCGCCTGCTCGCCACCGCCCATGCCCAGTTCGGCCGCGTCGATGCGCTCGAAATCGGCGTCTTCAAGGGCCAGGTGATTTCCCTCTGGGCTCTCCTCGCGCGCGTACATCGCTGGCCCGTTCGCATTCACGCCATCACGCCGTTGGCCGGCCAGCCCATGCCGCCCCCCGGTTGGTTGCGCTCGCTCCTCTTTCGGCTCAGTTCGCGTTTTCGCGAGCGCGTGCAAAGCGGCGATTTCTACGCCGCCGAGGATTACGAGACCATCGTGCGCACCCACTTCGCCACCCATCAACTTTCCTTCGACGATGTTCGCCTGCTTCGCGGTTATTCCACCGATGACCAACTCCGCACCAAGGTCGCCGACGACCGCTTCCACCTCGTCTACATCGACGGCGATCACACTTACGCCGGCGCCTGCGCCGACGTCGAACACTACGCCCCGAAAGTCGCCGTGGGCGGTTGGCTCGTGATGGACGATGCCGCCTTCGACCAACCCGGCACCGCCTTCTGGAAAGGCTACGAGACCGTCGCCCGCGCCTGCCTCCTGCTGCCCGCGCTCGGTTTCAAAAATGTCTTCAACGTCGGCCACAACCGCGTCTTCCAGCGCCAGCCCTGAGCCATGGCCGCCATCCGCGTTTTCCTCCTCACCTGCCGCCGTCCCCATCTCCTCCCGCGCGCCCTCGCCTCCCTCCGCGCTCAGACGTTCACCGACTGGATTTGCGAACTCCACAACGACGCCCCCGGGGACGACTCGCCCCGCCACCTCCTCGCCTCCATCGCCGACCCTCGCATCACGCTCCACCAGCACGAAAAAAACTGGGGCCCCGTCGCCACTTTTAACCACGCCTTCGCCGCCGGCCCCGAGCCATTCGCCAGCCTCCTCGAGGACGACAACTGGTGGGAACCCGATTTTCTCGCCGCCGCCCATGCGGCTCTGCAAGCCACCCCCGACGCGAACGTCGCCTGGGCCAACCTCCGCCTCTGGCAGGAGCAGCCCGATGGTGCGTGGACCGACACCGGCCGCACCATCTGGAAAACGTCGCCCACGGATCCTCGCCCCCGCCTTTTTCACTGGCCCCAGCCGCTGCAATTCACCGACGCCCTCCACTCGAACGGCGCCATGCTTTATCGCGCCCGCGCCTCCGCCGCCGCCCTCGTGCCTCCCTCCACGCCCTTTGCCATCATCGAGCCCGTGCGCGAACGCCTCCTCTCGGGCGGCTGGCTTTTTCTTCCGCAGCCCCTCGCCAATTTCGCCCTCACGCTCCGCACCGCCCGCAGCGGCGACCGCGCCCACTGGGCCCAGTGCCAGCTCCTCGTCGCCGCCAGTTACCTCGCTGCCGTCGGTCCCGACTCCGCCACTCTCCGCGCCGTCTGGTCCACCCTTCGCGCGCAACACCCGCCCTCGACCCCACTCCTCTTCCAACTCGCCTTCGCCGGCGTCTCCCCCGGCCCCATCCTCCGCCACGCCACCCTGCGCGACTGGTTCCGCTTTCTCCCCGGGGCGATCCGCCACCCGCTCACGTTTTTCCGCGCCCTCCGTTTCCGCCGCGATCACGCCGCCCTCTGGGAAACAATCCGCCCCGCTGCCCTCGCCCGCAGCGCCGAAGCCGCAAAACTTCCCCTTCCAAAAAACTCCCCCTCCCTCCTCACCAAATCCATCGGCCCTTCCGCACCCCCGTGTTTCGCCGATTAGGCGAAACCCGCCACCACTTCCCGTGCCTCCGACTTCCGAAAAAATCAGCGTAGATTAGCGGTTCACACTTCCGGCCTTTCTCCACCTCCATGCCCCGTCTCCTTATCGTCAGCGCCGGACATCTTTGCCGAAACCCGCGCATCGTGAAGGAAGCCGAGACGCTCGGCCGCGCCGGTCACGACGTGACGGTGCTCACCGTCCGCAACCACGCCGCCTCCGAACTCGCCGACCTCGCATTGCTCCGCGATGCGCCCTACCGCCGCGTCGTCTTCGATCTGATCCCCTCCGCCGCCACCGCACCCACCACCGCCCGCTTCCGCCGTTTTCAAATCTGGTTCGCCCGTCGCCTCGTGCATCGCCTCGGCTGGCAAGCCCCGCTCGCCTTTGGCCCCGCCACCGGCCTGCTCTCGCTCGCCCGCGCGCATCCCGCCGATCTCACCATCGTCCACACCGAAGCCGCATTCTGGGTCGGCACGCGTCTCCTGCACGACGGACGCAAAATCGCCGCCGACTTCGAGGACTGGCACTCCGAGGACTTGCTCCCCGAAGACCGCACCACGCGTCCGCTCCATCTCCTCCGCTCCCTCGAGCGCGACCTGCTCCACCACGCCGCCTACACCAGCACCACCTCCTATGCGCTCGCGGACGCGCTGCACGCCCGCCACGACGGCCCGCGCCCTCTGGTTCTCACCAACTCCTTCCCGCTCCAGCCCCACCCGCGCCCCGCCCCCGGCACTCCACCCGCGTTTTTCTGGTTCTCCCAAACCCTCGGCGCCGGACGCGGGCTGGAGTTTTTTTTCGCCGCCTGGGCGCGCACCCAACATCCCAGCCGCGTCGTTCTCCTCGGGGAATCGTCCTCCGTCTACCGCGCAAAACTGCTCGCCCGTCTCGCGCCCGAGCGCCGCGCGCTCGTCTCGTTTCTCCCGCTCGTGGCCCCAGCCGAGCTCCCCTCCGTCATCGCGCGCCACGACATCGGCCTCGCCCTTGAGCAGGAGCACATCGTCAATCGCGACCTCACCATCACGAATAAAATCCTCCAGTATCTCAACGCCGGCCTCGCCGTCGTCGCCAGCGCCACCGCCGGCCAGCGCGAGGTGCTCGCCCGCGCCCCCGACGCCGGCATCCTCGTCGAACCGCACGAAACCACGCTCTTCGCCGCCGCCCTCGATCGCCTCCTCGCCGATCCCGTCGCTCTCGCGCGCCACCAAGCCGCCGCCCGCCACGCCGCCCGGGAAATTTATTCATGGGAACGCGAAGCCCCCGCGCTCCTCGCCGCCGTCGCGCACGCCCTTGCTCCAACCACCCCTGGCGGGCGGATGCCCCCACCCGCCAAGGCCAGCGCCCCCGCCTGACGATGCGCCGAATTCTCCTCACCTTCACCGTGCTCTCCTTCGGACTGGCCGCGCTTCCAGCCGCCAAACGCCACGGCCGAAAAATTCTCCATCGCGCCCTCTGCGCCGCGCTCCGTCTCCGCAGTCGCCCGGCCCCTCTCGACCACCCCGGCCGCACCCTCGTGATCGCCCCTCATCAGGACGACGAGACGCTCGGCTGCGGCGGTTACATCCTGCGCCGCCGCCTCGAAGCGCTGCCCGTCGACGTGCTCTACATCACCGACGGCCGCGCCTCCCATCCCCAGCATCCCCTTCTCTCGCCCAGCGAAATCGCCACCCTCCGCCACGCCGAAGCCGCGCGGGCGATGCACCTGCTTCGCGTCGAACAAAACGCCCTCCACTTTCTCGATGCCCCCGACGGCACCCTCGCGCAACTCGAC
>JANYBX010000129.1 GCA_025360615.1 Opitutia bacterium | reverse complement strand
AAAATCGGCGTCATGTTTGGCAGCCCTGAGACGACCTCCGGCGGGCGCGCGTTGAAATTTTTCTCCTCCGTGCGCATCGACATCCGTCGCAAGGACCAGATCAAGACGCCCGACGGCAAGGTCATCGGCAACCGCACCAAGATTAAAATCGTCAAAAACAAAGTCGCGCCGCCGTTCACCGAGGTGGAATTCGACATCATGTATGACGAGGGTATTTCCAAGATGGGCTCGCTGATCGACCTCGGCATAGAGCACAAGATTCTCGAAAAGAAAGGCGCGTGGATCGCCTACGAAGGCAACCTCGTCGGCCAGGGCCGCGACGCCGCGAAAGCCGCGCTCAAGGAAAAACCCGAGCTCGCCGAAAAAATCTCCAAGGCGATTTTGGAAAAAGTGGTGATCACTGCTGCTGGTCCAAAGACGGCGGACGATGCCGAGGCCTAAATTCCCGCGGTTCACTGCGTGCGCGCGCCACGTGTCCAGCTGGTCCATATCGGGCGTGAAACGATTTTTCTCCCGGGCTTTGCAGGGGCTGCGCCTGCTTTGGCTCGGCGCAGTGCTTCTGCCTCTGCCCGGATGGATGGCCGAGGAGTCCGCGCCGGTTCTGGTCTCGCAAAAGGGGGGCGGCGGAACCACGTGGGCCAGTGTCGCCGAGCTCGCCACCGATGCCGCGAAAAACAATCCCCACGCGTGCGCCGCCCTGGGCGAGGCTCTCCTCCGCGGTAATGGCGTGCCGCAGGATGTGCCGCGCGCACTGGCGTTGCTCGAGCAGGCGGCCCGCGCCGGCATCGGCTTGGCCGCGTTTCGCCTCGGCATGTTGCTGGACGATGGCCAGGGCGTGGCGCAGGACCGCCGCCGCGCGCTCGATTATTTTCGCGCCGGTGCAGCCGGCGGTGTGACCGAGGCGTTTTTCAATGTCGGCGCCGCCTACGTCGGCGCGCACGGCGTGAAACGCGACTACACCGAGGGCCTCGCCTGGCTGATTCTCGCCACGCAACGCGGTGCCGACAAAGACACCGAGCAAACCGTGCGCGCCCGCATCCAAAAACTCCGCCACCCCGAGTGGATCGCCGCCGCCGAAAAACGCGCCTCACTCATCGAGGACGAACTCGCGGCCACCACCGTCGCCGCGCAGTTGCCGCCGCCCGTCCCGCTCGTCGCCACCGGCTTTGTGCCAGCGGTCGGATCGGGTGCCGCCGCCCCGCTCGATAAAAACGCGCCGGTTTTCAAACTCCCCGCCGTTCGCGCCGCGGCCAACTCCTCAGCCCCATCGCCCGAGCCCGCCGAAGGTCCGCCCGTGAAACTTGTTTTGCCCACCGGCCGAAATCTGAGCTGGCCCAGTTTCACCGCGCTCGAACGCGCCGCCGACCGCAGCGAGCCCGGCGCGCCCGCCGCCCTCGGCCAGGCGCTTCTGGCGGGCCAGCTGGCACCCGCCGATCCGATCCGCGCCGTCGCCATTCTCGAGCGCGCCGCACAGGCCGGCAGCGCGGACGCCGCGCATCTCCTCGCCGAACTCTACACCAACGGCGACAAAGTCCCGCGCGATGACGCGAAGGCGTTTGCCTACAATCTTCAGGCCGCGCGTGGCGGCTCGCTTCAGGCGATATTCAACACGGGCGCGCTCTACGCCAACGCTCGCGGCACGGCGCGCGATTACACCGCGGCGCTCACGTGGCTGATCGTCGCGAAGCACTACCACCTCGACCTCGGCGGCGCCGAAAAACGTATCCGCGCCCAAGTCGAAAAAACCGAGCCCGCCCAAATCTCGGTCGCGGAAAAACGCGCCGCCGAATTGCAGCGCGAGATCGAGGCGGTCGTGGCCGATCCGAAACGTCCGTAAAACGTGGGAGCGAATCCGCCGGCGCGTGTTAGCCGGCGTTCTGTGGAGGGCGCTCTGTGCTAACACTTGGTGCGCGCACCGGTTTGCTCGTTGCGAGCGAGAGCGATTCGTTCGACGGTGCCTTCCGCCCGCATCATGCAGACCGTCGCTGATCCCACTCTGCCCGCCGCCAGGCTTGAGCCGGTCTTTCGCGTCCGCGCCCTCACGAAAACCTACGGCACCGGCGATGCCGTCGTGCGCGCGCTCGCCGGCGTGGACCTCGATTGCCACGCGGGCGAATTCCTCGTCGTCCTCGGCGCATCCGGCAGCGGCAAATCCACGCTCCTGAATCTCCTCGGTGGCCTCGACACGCCAACCAGCGGGGAACTCCTCTATCGCGGTTGGAATCTTGGTGGCGCCGACGAAGCCGGCCTCACCCGCTACCGGCGCGAGGCCGTGGGCTTCGTGTTTCAATTCTACAATCTCATCCCGAGCCTGACCGCGCGCGAAAATGTGGCGCTCATCACCGAGATTGCGACCGATCCGATGGGGCCCGAGGAAGCGCTCCAACTCGTCGGCCTCGGGGCGCGCATGGATCATTTTCCCG
>JANYBX010000100.1 GCA_025360615.1 Opitutia bacterium | reverse complement strand
TCGCCGACCCAGCCGTCGCCGCCGAGGAGGGGCATCTTCAGGCCGAGCAGGCGGGCTTGTTTGCCGATGAGGGCAACTTCGGCGTAGTAGCCGGGCACGAAGATGGCGTCGGGTTGCGTGGCCTTGAGCGAAGTGAGCTGGGGTTTGAAGTCGCGGTCGCCGGTGGAATATTTTTGTTCCCGCACGATTTCGCCGCCGTTTTCCTTCAGATATTTGACGAAGAACTCCGCGAGGCCGACGGAGTAATCCTGTTTCACATCGGTGAGGACGGCGATTTTTTTCCAGCCGTGGCTGAGGGCGAATTTCGCCATGACCGTGCCTTGAAACGGATCGATGAAACAAATGCGGAAGATGTAGTCGCCGATTTCCGTGACCTTCGGATTGGTCGAGGCGGGCGAGATCATGGGGATGCCGTTTTGCTGGCAGATCGGGGCGGCTTCGCGGGACTTGGAGGAGGCGACCTCGCCGAGGATCGCCACGACTTTGTCCTGCGCGATGAGCTTTTGCACGATAGTCGCGGGCTGGCCGGCGAGCGACTGGTCGTCCTCGGTGATGAGCTGGAGTTTTTTGCCGAGCACGCCGCCGGCGGCGTTGAGCTCGTCGATGGCGAGCTGGGTGCCTTTATGAGAGGCTTGGCCGAAGCTGGCGCTGCCACCGGTGAGCGAGGCGAACTCGCCGACCTTGATGGTGGGTTGCGCGAAGGCGGCGGAGAGCAGGGCGGCGGAAAACAAAAAGGGACGAAGAGAGGGCATCATGACGGAGGATGGAGAGGGTTTTCGCTGGGCTTGAAAGTCGGGAGACAAGGAGAGGCTCAGCAGGTTTTCAACCAATCTGTGCCGGGGGCGAGAAATGAGACGTGTGCCGGGAAGAGCGGGGGGGAGAGGGCGGACGCAAATAAATTTGCGCCGGGGAACGGGACGGACTTGCTCACGGGCGTGAACACGTTTGACCGGCATCTCTTGCGCGAGTGGCTGCAAATTCTCGGGCTCGTGCTGCTGGCGACATGCGGGCTACTGCTCGTGCAGGTGATGTATGATGACTTCCGTTCGTTGCGGGAGGGTGGGGCTCGCGGGCTGGAGTTGTGGAAATATTTTCTGGTCACGATGCCGAGTTTTTTCACGGTCGTGCTCCCGATGGCGCTGCTGGTCTCGTTGATGTTTACCCTTGGAAAACTGCATCGGGCAAACGAGCTGACGGCGATGCGCGCGGCGGGCGTGGGCTTCGGGCGGCTGATGGCGCCGGTGTGGATCGCGGGGCTGGGCGCATGCGCGCTTTCCTGGTGGCTCAACGCGACGGTGGTCCCGTGGTCGGTGGAGCAGTCCCGGGCGCTAAAGGAAGTGCTGGAGTTTCGCCGGCAGGCGGAGACGTTGTCGCCCGACCGGATCGGGGCGGTGAACAGCGTGGCATTCGACAATCCGGGGGCCCGCCGGATGTGGTTTTTTAACAGCTTCAGCCAGCACACGAAGCGGGGTTACGGCGTGTCGGTGTCGCAGCTCGACGCGCGGCGGCGCGAAACGACGCGACTGTTGGCGGCGCAGGCGTGGTTCGACGCGGCCCGGCGCGGGTGGGTGTTTAAAGACGGGCGGGAGCTGAGCTTCGCGGCGGAGACGGGCGAGTTGGTGGGGTCGGTGCCGTTTACGGAACAGTTCGAGGAGAAATTTCGCGAAGATCCGCAACTGATGATGCTCATCGGCCGGCGACCGATCGACCTGTCATTTCACGAGCTCGCGCGGCTGATCGACTATTTCGAAGTGGAGCACAATCCGAAGGGCGTCCCGTATGCGGTGCGCTATTTCAGCCTGATCGCGGACACGCTCGGATCGCTGATCGTGATCGCCATCTCCATCCCGTTTTCCGTGACCGGGGTGCGCGTAAACCCGGCGGTGGGGGTGGCAAAGTCGATCGGACTTTTCTTTTTGTATTACGTGCTGGCGAACATCGCGGCTTCGCTGGCCACGAAGCAAATTGTCGATCCGGCGGTGGCGGCGTGGATTCCGAACGTGGGGATGGCGGGGCTGGCGACGTGGTTTTTTGCGCGGTTGAGATAGGAGGAGCCTGCTTCGCTCAGCGGCCGATGAGCATGTCGCCGATGCGGTGCCAGACTTTGTTTTCGGGCCAGAGCAAAATGATCCAGACCACGATGCAGTTGATATAGCTCAGGAAGACGGCGGCGCTGGCCATATCCTTGATGCGCTTGGCGAGCGGATGAATCTCGGGGCGGATGTAGTCGATGACCCACTCGATGGCGGAGTTGAGCAACTCGACGATCAGAATGAGGATGAGCGAGGCGATCATCAGCGCGGTCGAGACGGCGTTGACGGGCAAAATAATCGCGAGCGGCACGAGCAGGACGGCGAAGATCAGGTCTTCGCGAAACGAGGGCTCATGCTTCAACGCGGCGAAAAATCCCTCGATGGAGTAGCGCACCGACGAGAAGAAATTCTTGAAGCTGCGGCGCTTCAACTCGGGCTCGATGGGGGGCGGCGGGGACACGGCGGGAAAGTTTAGGGAGGTAAGCTCGCGGGCGGAAGTCGGAACTTAACCGGCGTAAAGCCATGGGGCGGATGGGGCGGCGAAACTTGACCCGATTGTTCCGCGATAAATTCAGCAGGCCGGGGCAAAAACAACAAACATTTGAGGCGGGGCGGCGTCATACCCCCTGTCATGAAATCCCCAATCCTGCTCCTCTCTGTTTCGCTGGCGGTGGCCGGTGTCAGTTCGGCCCACGCGCAGATTTCCCGTCCCGTCGCCAATGGCACGGCACTCGGCGCTCTCGCCGGGGCTTTGATTGGCGGCCACAATCACGACCGTTGGGGCGAGGGCGCCATCATCGGTGCGGCGGCTGGTGCGCTTTTGGGCGCGGTCGTCGATCAACCCCGGCCGCGTGCCACGGTTTATCAGCAGGTGCCATGCGACACTTCGGTGACGGTGGTGCGGAGCGTGCCTGCGACCACCGGTTACTACCAGCCCGAGCCGTGCGCGCCGCAGGGAACCCAAGTGGTGTATGTGCAGCAGCCCCCACAGCCGCGGGTGGTTTATGTGCAACAGCAGCAGCCCACTCGCGTCGTTTATGTTCAAGTGCCGCCGAGAGTCGTGATCGTGGAAGAGCCGCGGCATCACCGCCGCCCCGCCAATGTCGTTTACGTCACTCCGAGCTACCCGCGTTGGTAGGCCGGAACTGACGTTTTGTGAGCCATCCCGCCGCGGAAAGTTCTGCGGCGGGTTTATTTTTTAGGGAGCCGGAGGGCGACGAAGATCTGTGAAATCGAAATCGGTAAAATCGTTCAGGATGCCCTGATGCGGCCGGTCCTGCAGGTAGATTTGGAGGATGCGGGCGTGTTCGTAGTCGGATGTGGGGAAAACCTGCGCCGGTTCGCCCTTGAGGAAAATCGCGGTGTAGGCGCGCTGACGGTCGATCATGCGGCGGATGACGATCATCGGGCAGGAAAGCGCGAAACGGCGATTTCGCGAGAGGCGACGATCAAAAATCGCAGATGAAAAATGCGGAGGTGGCGTCCGCGCTCTCATTGCGAGTCGCTCAGCGCCAGTTGAAATTAAAACTGATGCTGATGCGCTCGGCGTCGACGCGGTTGGCGGCGACCTCGTGGCGAAGCCAGCTTTCGAAGAGAATGACGTTGCCCGCCTCGGCGGGGTAGGTGACGTGGATGCGATTGGCGGGCTTGGCGTCGGGGAGGCGGGGCGGCGCGGCCATATAGCGGTCGAGGCGTGGATCCTCGAATTTCAGGCCGGGACAACCGGCGGGGGTGGCGACGTAGTAGGTGCCACTGATGAACGCGAGCGGGTGCAAATGGAGTGAATGCGCCGCGGTGGGCGGCATGATGTTGACCCAGCAATCGGTCATGAAGACCTCGCAGTCGCGCAGATCGAGTTCGAGGGTCTTCACAAACACGCGGGTGTGGCGGAGGAGCTTTTTCTCGAGCGCGGTGAACGTGCTGGAAAAGCGGTGCAGCTCGTTCATCGACGCGTAGCTGGTGTAGCCGCCGGGATAATTTTTCGCGGACCACTTGCGGCCGGCGGCATCGTAGTCGCGGAGGTTGCGGCATTCGTCGGCGAGCTCGGCGTTGAATTTTTCCAAGCCGGAAGCGTGCAGCGGCTCGCAATAGATGTGGGTCGGAAACCAAGTGCGGACGGGCATGACCAGAGATGCACGCCGGTCGGGCGGGTGGCGCAAGGCAAAAGCCGACGCAAGGCGACCCGCACTCGCGAGTTGCACGGCGCGAAGCGAACGTGCCAACCTCTGCGCCATGAGTTCCGCCCCATCGCCCGCGCCCGATGCTGAAATCTCCATCGAGCCCTGCAGCTCCGCCTACGATCCGAGCGACGCGCGCTGGCGCAGCCAGGTGCAGACGTTGCTCGCCAGCCTCGAGGCGAACGTCGGCCCTGTGCGCCAAAACGTGACGCCCGTCGCCGGCCAGAAAGGGGGGCTCGTCGAGATCATCATCGCGCTCGGCTCAGCGGGTGCGATCACGGCCTCGGT
>JANYBX010000077.1 GCA_025360615.1 Opitutia bacterium | reverse complement strand
CGCCGAGATAAAGCGCGCCGTCGCGGCAGAGGCACGCGCCGAGATTTTTCAACGCGCGGCCGGGGTGCGGGATGTAGCTGAGGACGCCGTGACACGTGATGAGATCGAAATTTCCGCCGGTCTTCGCGGCGAGGTCGGGGTCGTTGAGATCGGCGGCGAGAAACGTGATGGGTCGCCCCGGTCCCGCGGTGCGCTGAAGCCGGCGCGCCACGGCGATGGAGCGAGGGCTGAAGTCCACGGCGACGATCTCCGCCTGCGGCAAGCGTTGCCGAAAAATGAACGCCTCCACGCCCGTGCCGCAGCCGGCGACGAGGACGCGCGTGGGCGCGCGCCGGCCCGGGCGGCCGAGGGCGAGCATCCATTTCGGCGAGGGGAGGGAGCCGCCTTTTTGGATGAGCGCGCCGAGCTCGGTGTCGGTTCCGGGGTAGGGGCGGCGTTCGTAGCCTTGTTTGATGCGGTCGGCGGAGGTCACGCCAGGAGTGATCGGGAAGCGGTGGGATCGGGTCAACCGTCGGGGAGGAATGAGGAGAGCGTGGCGCTGATTTTGCTGGGAGAGAGGACGGAGGTTTTGCAAGTTTCCCGCCATGCCCTCCGTTGTCAGCTTTCACTACACGCTTCGCGATCCGGCCGGACAGGCGCTCGATACCTCGGCGGGCGGTGAAGCGGTGACCTATCTGGAAGGCGCGGGGCAGGTGATCGACGGGCTCGATGAGCAACTGCGCGGCGTGGCGGCAGGCGCGAAGCTGCGCGTGCAGGTGCCGGCCACGAAAGCCTACGGCGAACACGACCCGGCGCAGGTGCAACGGGTGCCGCGCGCGCGCCTGCCCATCGAGGGAGAACTGAAGGTGGGCGATCAGTTTCAGACGGGGAGCGACCGGCTCGCGCCCGTCGTCACGGTCGCGGGGATTGAGGGTGATGAGGTGCTCCTCGATGGAAATCATCCCCTGGCAGGCGTGGATTTGACCTTCGATGTCGAGATCGTGGCGGTGCGCGAGGCGACGAGCGAAGAGCTGCGGCACGGTCACGCGCACGGCGCGGGCGGCTGCGGGCATGGTTGAGGTTCGAAGAGGGTCTTTTGGAGGCGGGGTGCCCTCACCCCGCATTCGTGCCCCTCGTGAGCGACGTCGCTGCGGGGTGAGGGCACCCCGCCTCCATTTCCAACCGAGCATTTAATCAAGCACCGGTCCGCGATTGAAGTTTCCGAGTCCATCGGTGTGATCGCTGTTTTCACTCCTACCCATGAAAGCTCTCGGCATCGACATTGGCGGCTCCGCGCTCAAAGGCGCGCCCGTTGACACCAACACCGGCAAACTCCTCGCGGAACGTTTTCGCATCGAGACGCCGGAGCGCCTCACGCCCGCCCAAATGGCGAAGGCGGTCGTGGACATCGCGGAGCATTTCCAGTGGCGCGGTCCGATCGGGATCGGCTTTCCCGGCGTGATTTTCGGGCCGAAGATCCTCACGTCGTCGAACCTGCACAAGGATTTCATCGGCTGCGACGGCGACAAACTTTTCACCAAGGCGACGGGCTTGCCGGTGGGTCTGATCAACGATGCCGCGGCGGCGGGCTTTGCGGAGATGCGGTTTGGCGCGGGCCGGGGTTTTGCCGGCAAAGCGCTGCTGCTGACGCTCGGCACCGGCGTGGGCTCGGCGCTTTTCTATCGCGGCACCCTGATCCCGTGCGAACTCGGCCATCTGCCGATGAAGGGCAAGTCCGCGGAGAAACGGGTGGCGGCTTCGGTGAAGGAAGGGAAAGATCTTTCGTGGGAAAAGTGGGGCCACCGGCTCAACGAATATATCGCGATCCTCGAAAAAATTATCTGGCCCGAGCTGATCATCATCGGCGGCGGCGTGAGCGCGAAGCACGAGAAGTTTTTCAAATACATCAAGACGCGCGCCAAGCTGGTGCCGGCGGAGTTTTTCAACGAGTCCGGCATCGTGGGCGCGGCGCTGAATGCGGAGGAACAGCGATGATGTTCAGGCTGGGAGCGATCATTTGCTTTTTCTTCGGCGGCCTTCGGGTTCTGGGGATTTCAATGGAGCTGGCCGAGAAGCAATGGAAGGGCGTCGCAGTCGATACCGTCATCGTGGTGTTATTGTTCGGGATAGGATTTTGCCTCTGGAAGCTTCACCGAAAACTTGCCGGGTGATTTTGCCGTTGTGCGGTCTGACATCCTGATCGTCGGCCAAGGGCTCGCGGGCACGCTGCTGGCGTGGGAGTTTGAGCGCGCGGGAATTTCCTTCGCGATTACGGACGCGGAAAATTCGCCGACGGCCGCCTCGCGCGTGGCGGCGGGCATCGTGAATCCGATCACGGGACGGAGGCTGGTGAAAAGCTGGCGGATCGACGCGCTGCTGCCGGCGGCGCGAACCGTGTCTCGCGAGTTGGAAGCGGCGCTGGGCGTGACGGTGTGGCGCGAGATGCGGGTGCGGCGGATTTTTCAGGACGAACGCGAACGGCGGGTCTGCGTGGAAAAAACGGCGCGCGGCGAACTGACGCCGTTTGGCGGCGCGGCGGATGACGCGGGATTTTGGATCGAGGGCGCGGCGCGGGTCGATGTGCCGGCGTTGCTCGACGCGGCCGGGGCGCGCTGGCGGGCGCAGGGGCGGTGGCGGGCCGGGCCGGTGGATTTCACGACGGAGTTGGCGCGGCAGGATCTGGTGGTGGATTGTCGCGGGGTGGCGGGCGCGCGCGATCCGCAGTGGAGCGCGGTGCCGTGGGAGTTTTCCAAGGGCGAGACGCTCGCGCTCACCGTGGATGGGCTCGCGTCAGACGTGATTTTTAATCGCGGCCATTGGCTGTTGCCTGTCGCACCGGGCGTGGCGTGGGTGGGCGCGACGCATGAGCCGGGCGTGCTCGATGCGACGCCGACAGCCGCAGCGCGAGCGTCACTGGAGTCGAGCGCGAGGGCGCTGCTCGGCGAGCGGACGTTTGAGGTGACTGGGCAGTTCGCCGGGGTGCGGGTCAACTTGCCCGACAAGCGTCCCGTCGCCGGGCGGCATCCCTCCATCGCGCGGCTCGGGGTGCTCAACGGCCTCGGGGCGAAAGGCGTGCTACTCGCGCCGGCCTTGGCGCGGCAGTGGGTGAATCATCTCACGGAAGGCGTGCCGTTCGACGCGGAAGTGGACGTGGCGCGGTTTCGGTGCAGTTGAGCGTGCGGCGGAGGATGGCAGCGGCCGCTCGTCGCAGAAAACCACTCGTTCGTCGCAAATCCCGTTTATCCGCTTGAGTTGGCGAGAGGCGCGGCGATACCCGGCGGGGTGCGCATGAATCACCGCTGGATCAGGATCGCCGTGACGGTCGCGGGATGGGCGTTGCTGGGGTTCGTGCTTTCGATCGAGCTGTATTTCAACGGGCGCGCCGGGATGAAGGGCGAGCCGATCGACTTTTGGGAGCTGGCGATCCCGCAGTTTGTGCGGGCGGCGATGTGGGCCAGTCTCGCGCCCTTGATCCTGCAGTTGCGCAAAAAAATGCCGCTGCACCGGGGCGGATGGCTGGGCGGGGTAACTTATCACCTGTTGTTCAGTTTCACCATCATGGCGGTGTATTATCTCGGGCGCATGGCGTCGTATCATTTGTTTTTGTGGCCGGAGGAGATGGCACAGCACGGTTTCTGGGAGGCGGCGCAGCGCGGTTTCTACGGGAGAAATATCATCGATATGGGCTATTACTGGGCGGTGCTGGGCTTCGGCTACAGCTTCGAGATTTATCAGAAATACAAACACGAGGAGCTGCGCAGCGCGCAGCTCGAGGCGAGGCTGGTCGAGACGGAGCTGAAGGTGCTGCGCGAACAGCTGCGCCCGCATTTTCTTTTCAACACGATGAACACCATCGCCGTGCTCGTGCGGGAGGGAAAAAACGACGCGGCGGTGACGTTGCTCGCGCAGCTCAGCGCCTTGCTCCGCATGTCGCTCGACCCGGCGCGCGCGCATGAAGTGACGCTGCGCGAGGAGCTGGATTTTCTCGAGCGCTACGTCGAGATCCAGCAGGCGCGTTTTTCGGACCGGCTCACGGTCCGCATCGCGATCGAGCCGGCGGCGATGCTTGCGCGCATTCCGAATCTCCTGCTCCAGCCGCTCGTGGAAAACGCCATCCTTCACGGCATCGCGCCGAAGACCACGCCGGGATGCGTCGAGGTGTCGGGGCGCGTGGCCGAGGGGCGATTGCACCTCGAAGTGTGCGACGACGGCCCGGGTCTTCCCCCGGGTCGCGCGGGCCGGGAAGGGGTGGGCCTCGCGAACACTCGCGCCCGGTTGGAAAAAATCTACGGTTCCGCCCACCAGCTCACGTTTCGCAGCGAGCCCGGAAAAGGCGTGAGCGTGCAAATCAGCCTGCCTTGCCGCTCATGAATTTAAGTTTACCCCACCACCCCGCCGCCGTTCCGATCCGCTTTCGCGCCGTCATCGCGGACGACGAACCCGCCGCCCGCCGCGGTGTGCGCCTGATGTTGGAGCGCGATGGCGAGGTCGAGATCGTCGGCGAGGCGGCGACCGGCGGGGAGGCCACGGAACTCATCAACCGGGTGCGGCCTGACCTGGTGTTTCTCGATGTGCAGATGCCCGGGGGCGATGGTTTCGAGGCGCTCGCCAAACTTGAGCCGCCCGCCGCGCCCGCCGTGGTTTTCGTGACCGCTTACAACGAGCACGCCCTGCGCGCCTTCGAGGTGAACGCGGTGGATTACCTCCTGAAACCCTACGACGACTCGCGTTTCAACGCCGCATTGCAACGGGCCAAGGCCGCCGTGCGCCGCCGCCAAAGCGAGGCGATGAACAGCCGGCTCACGGAGCTACTGAACTATCTGCAACATGACGGGGCCCGTCCGCTCGCGAGGGAAAACGGCGGCGGCGCGGGCGAGCGCGTGCTGGTGAAATCCTCCGGCGATATTTTTTTCCTGAAGGCGGAGGAGATCGATTGGATCGAGGCCGAGGGCGACTACATGAAATTCCATGTCGCCGGCCGCGCGCACCTGATGCGCGAAACGATGGCGCGGCTCGAGGCGCGGCTGAACCCGCGGCGCTTCATTCGCATCCACCGCTCGACCATCGTGAATCTCGACCGCGTGCAAAAGCTCAGTCCGTCCTTCGCCGGGGAATATGCGGTGGTGTTGACCGATGGCATGAAGCTCAGGCTCAGCCGCGGCTATCACGACCGCGTGGCGCAGCTGCTGAAGTCGGCGCTGTAGGGGCAAATCCCCCCGGAGGTTGGCGTGGTCGAGCCCATCCTGCTCGTGGACGGGGTGGGCCCCGGCGCCGCCGGCTGCCGCTCGACCTTCAGGCACCGCCGTTCATCCAAGTTTCGTGTAACTTTTGGGCGAGGGTGGTGTTGTAGGGGACATGCCAGCCGATTTCCCGCCGTATTTTGCCGTGTCCGCGCCCACCGTGCCGGGCGGTGCTTTGGGCGCGAAACTCCCGCAGGTCGTCGCAAATGAATTCTCCTCGGGTCCGCGTTCTTTTGATCTGCCCTCCGTTCGTAGAGACAGATCAGTGTTGTGTGGGGGGGCCGTTGTGGGCCCCTCCACGTTTTTTCCGGGGACAAACGAGCATGGGCTGCTTGCCTAAGTCGCTGAGATTCTCTCCCCTTAAATTTTCTCCAACCTGCCGCTGATTTCTATGAATCCTCCTCCTGCTGCGTCCACCTCCGCGCCACGCAAAAAATCAAAGACAAAATGGTTCGTGCTCGGCGGCATTGTGCTGCTGGGCGCACTCGGCACCGCCGCCTATTTCAAGAAAAAGAACGCCGCTCCGTCGGTCGTCGTCACCACGGAAAAAGCCGTCACCAAGACGATCACGCAGATCGTCTCCGCGACCGGCAAGATCCAGCCGGAGGTCGAGGTGAAGATCCAGCCCGAGGTGACCGGCGAGATCATCCAGCTCGGATTTCGCGAGGGTGCCGTGGTTAAAAAAGGCGATCTCCTCCTCAGCATCAAACCCGACTACTATCAGGCGCAGGTCGAACAACAGGAGGCCGGTCTCGTTTCCGCGAAGGCCAGTGCCCTGCAATCCAAGGCGCAGCTCCTGAAAGCGCAGGACGACCTCAAGCGAAACGAGGATCTTTTCACCAAGCTGCTTATTTCCGATTCCGAGATCGCCGCCTCCCGCACGAATCTGGACGGGGCCCGCGCCAATCTCGCCAGCGCCGAGGCGCAAATCCGCCGCAGCGAAGGCTCGCTCAACCAGGCCCGCGACCAGCTGACCAAGACCATGATCTACTCGCCCATCGACGGCAAAGTCAGCTCGCTCAGCAACGAGGTCGGCGAACGCATCGCCGGCACCGGCTCTTACGGCGGCGCCGAGGTCATGCGCGTGGCCGATCTCGGGAACATGGAAGTGCGCGTCAACATCAACGAAAACGACATCGTCAACGTGAAGGTGGGCGACAAGGCCAAGGTCGCCATCGACGCGTTTCCGAACCGCAAATTCGACGCCGTCGTCAAGGAGATCGGCTCCGCCGCCAAGGTCACCGGCATGAACACCCAGGATGAAGTCACCAACTTCCTCGTTAAAATCCGCATCCTCGACAAGGACGCACCGCTTCGCCCCGGCATGAGCGCCAACGCCGACGTTGAGACCAAGACGGTCGAAAACGCCATCGCGGTGCCAATCCAAAGCGTCACCGTTCGCGCCAAGGAGAACAACAAGACCATCGAACAAGTCGCCGCCGACCGCGACAAGAAGAGCGCCGAGACGAAGGGCGAGGGCGCCGCCACCGCGGTGAACGTCACCCAGCAGCGGCAAGCCGACAAATCCGACCGCGACAACCTCCAGCGCGTGGTCTTCGTTCGCTCCGGCGACTCGGTCAAGATGGTGAAGGTTGAAACCGGCCTGCAGGACACCACCCACATCGAGGTGAAATCCGGCCTCAAGGAAGGCGACGAAGTCGTGAGTGGCAGCTTCGGTGTCATCACGCGCACGCTGAAAGACGGGATGAAGGTCACGCTTGAGAAACCGAAGAACGCGAACGTGAAAAAATAAACGCCGCGTGATTTGCCGGCGCTGGCCGGTCCCACGGATTTTCTCACCTTACCCATCGCTCCATGAACGCCTCTTCCACCGCGCCCCGCGTGCGCACCGTCCGCCCGCCTGGTCCCCTCGTCATCGAGATCGAGGGCGTGTCGAAGCTCTACAAAATGGGCGCGGAGATCATTCACGCCCTGCGCGGGGTCAGCGTGAAAATTCACCGCAACGAATACCTCGCCATCAT